>CAZGZN010000010.1:0-16791 GCA_964530285.1 Candidatus Woesearchaeota archaeon | reverse complement strand
CTTCTTTGCTGAAGTTGGTCCGATTCCCTGGAAACCCTCCAAGATAAATTGTTTTTGTTGTTCTAGTGTTTCTGCTGTTTTAGAAGGTCTTAATGAAACTTCTTGAACTTTTCCAGCTGAAATTTTATCTTGTTTTTTTGCAATTAGGATTAAAAATCTTGCGGTGTCTTCTTCGTTTTCTGTGAAAATTATTGGAACTTGGAACGAAAGTGAAATCGTAAGCATCATTCCACGAAGCGCATTTTCATTGATTTTAGAATCAGAATAGTTGTAATAAAATCCCTCTAAAATTAAAAGTTTCTTTTCGTATTTCTTTAAATTTTCTAATTGAGAGATTAGTCTTTTATCAATTATGCTTGATTGAAAATCTTTGAAAGTTTTTCTTTCGATTGCGATGTCATTTATTAAATAGTCTGCAATTTCCAATGTTTCAAATTTTATTATGGCTCCTTGTTCTCTTAAATTTGCTGCTAAAAAAGATTGTTTTTCTCTAGAATCTAACACTATGGTTGTTTTAATTTTTTCCTTTGGTTTTTCTTTTTCTCTTGAAAATATGTTTTCAATCTCTTTTTTCATAATCTTTTGATTGCAATAATGCTTTTATAGTCTTTCTTTTTTGTTGTTTCTGGTTAAAATGGCAAGAGTAATTGGAAAGGGTTTAGCTTATAGTGATGTTTTGATTGTTCCTAAATATAATAAGATTTTTTCCAGAAGAGATGTTTCTTTGAAAACGAGAGTTACAAAAAATTTTTTGATAGATATTCCTTTTTTGGCTGCAAATATGGATAGTGTTTGTGATTCCAAAATGGCTATTGCAATTGGAAAGCTTGGGGGCTTGGGCGTGATTCATCGTTTTTTAAAAATAGAAGATGAATCAGAAGAGGTTTTCAAAGTGAAAAAAGAAAACTTAATCTGTGCTGCTGCTGTTGGTGTTAAGGATTTCAAGGAGCGGGTGCCTAAATTAGTTGAAGCAGGGGTAGATATTTTAGTTTTAGATGTTGCTCATGGGCATTCAAAAAGAGTTGGAAAGGTATTAGATTGGATAAAAACTTCTTTTCCTTCGGTGGATGTGATGGTCGGGAATGTTGCGACTAAAGATGCGGCTCATTATTTCTTTACAAAAGGTGCTGATGCTATAAAGGTGGGGATTGGTCCTGGTTCTCTTTGTACAACTAGGTTGATGACGGGAGCTGGTGTTCCTCAAATAACTGCAATAATGGATGTTTATGAAGAAACGCAGGGGAGAATTCCAATTTGTGCAGATGGGGGAATAAAATTTCCTGGAGATGTTGTCAAAGCAATTGGTGCGGGAGCGGATTCAGTGATGGTTGGAGGAATTTTTGCAGGCTGTGATGAAACTCCGGGAGAGATAATGGAAAAAGGCGAGAGGAAATTTAAGTGTTATCGGGGGATGGCAAGTTATGATGCAACGATTAAAAAACTGGAAATTGACGGGAAAAGACATGACGAATTAATAAGCGTCGAAGGTGAAAAGACTCTTGTCGAATTAAAAGGTCCTGTTGAAGATATATTGAAAAGATTTTTAGGGGGGTTGGCTTCTGGGATGACCTATATTGGTGCAGGAAAAATTGAAGAGCTCTTAGGAAAGGCAGATTTTATTGAAATTTCCAATGAGGGTTTAAAAGAAAGTATTGCTCATGGATTGGGTGGATGTTAGAATAGTTTTTTCTGTGGACCACTTAAATCTTCTTTGATTGATTTTATCGCTCGGTGCATCTTTCTCTCCTTTGCCTGAGAAGCATAGTGGAAGGTCTGATCTCTTGTGTTTTTTGTTATAAGAATTTTTAATTTTCCCTTAATTAGTCTTGCAGTTCTGCCTCTTCTTTGGATTGATCTTATTGCACTTGGAACAGGTTCATAAAAGATTACTTCATTTACTTCAGGGATATCTAATCCTTCTTCTGCAATGGATGTTGCAACAAGACAGTTTACTTTTCCTTCGGAAAATTCTTCAATTATCTTTTTTTGTTCTTTCTGATTTAATCCTGTCGCTTTTTCTCCTTCTCCTTTTTTCGCTTGACCCACAAAAACTTTTGAGCGGATGTTTGGAATTTTATTTAAACTGTCTGAAATCTTCCTCACACTGTCTCTAAATTGCGCAAATATTATAACCTTCGCATTTTTGTTTTCATTGATTGTGATTTCTATAATCTGTAATAGCTTATTTAGTTTTGGATGTTCGAAATTTGTTGTGATTGCGAGAGTGTATGCTTTAATAAAATTTTTGTCTGCAACCAATCTCTGGACACCTTTTGATTTTTTTTCTTCGGCTTGTTTTTTCAAATTCTGAAGATATGTTACGAAAGATGAAAGAGTCTGTGTTTCAAGAAGTTCGAGTGCATGTTGAATTTTTATTGCTTGTGCACATAGGGAAGCACCCATCAGGTAGTTTCCATCCTTATTTCCTTGGCTCAACATATTAAAAATTTTCCTTTGACATTTTATTAGTTCTGTTTTGCTAGGATAAGAATAAAATAGTTTTCTGTTTTTTAGTTCAATTATTTTCTCATCATAAACTTTTTTTAATAATTGTCTTATTTCTTCGAATTCTGGGGGAAAATCAACTTCTAATTTTTCAAATTCTAATTCCTGTAAATAGGGTTTTACATCTTCACTATCTCTGGTTCTGATTTCTACGTTTTTTATTTCCATGTTTTCACAAACCTTTGTAATGGTTTCTTTATCTGAGCCAGGGGATGCAGTGAGTCCCAATATCAGGGGGTTTTTAGATTGTTCTTTGTATTTTTGAGCAATAAAATTATAGGCGTAATTTTTTAAGCATCGATGACATTCATCCACTATTAATAAGGAAACTTCTTCTAAGCTATAAAGGTGTCTTTTAATATCATTTGCAATACACTGGGGTGTTGAGAAAATAAATTCTGCAGTTTGCCAAATTTTCTTTCTTTTGTCTGCAGATGTCTTCCCTGTAAATAAGTTTAGGTCTGCCCAATCTTCTGGGAGGTTTTTTCTAAATGAAGCAAGGTGCTGTTCTATTAGGGGTTTTGTCGGAGCAAGAATTAGTATTTTTTCTGTTGGAAACTTTTTAAATCTCTCTATTGCAAGCATTATTGCAATAAGGGTTTTTCCGGTTCCCGTTGGTAGAATCACCAAACAGTTTTCTTTTTTACAACTTTCCAATATCTTTTGTTGGTACTCTCGGGGTTTTATTTTTAGTTCCTCCATTATTACTCCTTTTATCAGAATGATGCTGTTTGCCAAACAAATGCCAGAAGAGTAATTATCCCAGAAACAATCCAGAGTTTTCTACTTCCGAAGAAAAGTTTTGCACCATCCAGATTGCTCAGAGGAATAATGGACCAAATTGCATAGAATAAACTTAGTGTCGCAAATTGTTTCATTCCAAAAAAGTTTAGAATTATATATAAGAGTATATTTGAGATAACTCCTGCAAAAACTATTAGTGCTATATGCCATTCAGTCATTTGTGCAAATCTATAAAGCTCGTGCCTTTTTGCAATTCTTTCTGTTCTTGGAGTTATTTCGAATTCTAGTATTGGTAGCCAAGCTATTGCACCTCTAGAAAAAAAGGAGAGAAAAGGAGATAACCAAATCATGGGGAGGGGTTTTTTCAAATGTCTTTTTTCTGCAAATCCAAATCTATAGATAGACCAAAATCTTGTTGTAACATTGGCTTCAAGTCTATATGCCACTATTTTTTTTATAATTATGTTTATTCCAATTATCAGGATAAACCCTCCGAAGATTAATAGAAATTCTTCAAGAGAATCTAAAATGGGGTAGATATAAGAGATTGCAAGAATTATGGATGCAATGATTAAAGTAATTATTTCACTGAATAGACTTTGTTTCTCCATTCTTTTTTGAGGTCTTTGCTTTTTTTAAATCTTTGTAGTTTCGCTTATATTTTCTAGAATAGAAATGTATTTAAATAGAGTTTTTTTAGGTTCATTATGCTAAAGATAAAAAAGATGAGCGAGATCGTTGGAAAAAGAGTTTATACAGATGGCGGAGACCTTTTTGGAGTAGTTGAAGAATTGAATTTGGTTGACAATAAAGTTGATGGTTGGAGAATTGTTGTTTCTAGGGAATCTGGAATGAGTTCATTGCTTGGAGGAGCAAGAGGTATTATTGTTCCGCAGCAATTCATAAAAGCTGTTGGTGATGTTATATTAATAAATAAGGGTGCGGTTCCTATCAAGGAAGAAGAGGAAGTTGCGCTGGATGATATCGATTCAGCTCTTTGATTGTAAATATTTATAAACTCTAGTTTTCTGTTATGGTTATGGTATTAAATCTTTGTGATTGTAAATATGGCTCTTTTTGAGAGTATTCCATTTTTGGAAGAGGCAGTTCTATTTTTATTAGTCTTTGTAGTGGTGTTTGCAATATTACAAAAATCTAAAATTTTGGGAGACAACGTTTCAAAGATCAATTCTCTTGTAGCACTTTCATTTGCTCTTATTTTTGTTGGGGTTTCTAGTACAACTGATTTAATTTCAAGGATGATTCCTTTTGTTGCTGTGGCTCTCTCGGTTATTTTAATGTTTTTGTTGTTATGGGGATTTGTAGGGGGAGAAATTGGAAGTTTGCCTAAGGGGATAAAGAATACCCTCATAACACTCAGTGCGATATTCATGATTGTTTTAGTTTTATATATCAGTGGATGGTGGACAGATTTAAAGGCCGGAACCTGGTTCAATTCAGGAATACTATACACTGTTCTTGCTTTTGTTGCTGTGGTTGCAGCAGTGGTATATGTCATTGTTAGTTCAAAAACAAATTGATTTTAGTAAAGTATTTAAATAGTTGTTTTCTTGTTTCTTTATGGCATATAGCATAACCGAAGTTTTAAATCAAATGAACGAGTTGGGGGTGTTTTCTTATGTTTTTCCATTCATGATCGTTTTTGCGATTGTTTTTGGGTTATTGCAGAAGATAAAGGTTTTTGGTCAAGAGGATAAAGCAAAGGGAATAAACGCAATAATTGCTATAGGTATTGGATTTTTGTCTTTATTGAATGATCAGGTTCCTACTTTTTTTGCTACAATCTTTCCTAAATTTGGAATTGGTTTAGCTGTTTTTTTGGTTTTAATAATTGCTCTTGGGTTTTTTTTGATTGGGGAGAATGGAGAGGGTAAGAATAAACTTCAATGGGTTGGATGGGCTGTTGGAATTGGAGTAGTTGTTTGGGCTTTTGACGAATGGGGTTATTTCTTCGGAGGAGGAAGTGAGTTTGGTTTTTGGTTGCAAGAATATTTCCCAGCGGTTCTTGTTTTAGGAGCTATTGCATGGGGAATAATTACGGTTGTTGGTAAATCCAGTGGTAAGCCGGGGAGTTAAGGATGGTAGCAGATATTTCTTCTATTAGTTATTTTTTACCTATTTTCTCTTTTTTATTGGTATTTATAGTTTCTTATGCTGTTCTAAAAAAAACAGGAATTTTGGGAGACAATAATGGTGTCTCTTTGTTTATCTCTTTGATCTTCGCGGCTTTTTTTATTGTAAATACCCGTATGGTGGAATTTACTCAGGATATTTCTTCATGGTTTGCTGTTTTTTTGATTTGCATGTTTTTTATTTTAGTCTTCTTAGCTTTTATCGGGAAGGACTCTCTTAAGCTAATTACAGAAAATAAAACAGTGGCCTGGGGAGCGTTTGTGTTGCTTATTATCTTCTTTATAGTTTCAGGTTCTAGAATTTTTAAGTGGGTATTGGAATTGGATAAAATTCAATCTTGGTTCTTTACAGACTGGTTCGGTATGATTTTACTTGTTGTAATAGGTGCAGTTGTTGCTTGGGTATTAACTAAGAAATGAAATTATTCGAGTGCTCTTCTGTAATCAATAACATCTAGGGAAGAAATTCCTTCTAGCTTTTTCATTTCTTCTTCTAATCCTGTTGTCTCTTTTGATTCATCTATCGAAATTGTAAGAATTATTGCTTTCAATCCAAATGCGATAGGTTCTTCTTCTGTCTGGTTTACCTGTCCTTCAAATCTTTCTACAATTTCTTTTAAATTTTTTTTCAGTGTTTCAAAGTCTTCAGGAATTCCCTCTGGCATAATCTTATATTTTATTAGTGCTCTTCCCATCTTACGGTCCTTGAAATCCGCATTTAGTACATTTGTATTCTACAGAGAGGGATTTGCACTTAGAACATCTTGCAATGTTTTCTTTGCATTTTGCACATTCAAAAATAGTTACATTGTCTCCTTCGTAATTACATGAGTTACATTTTACCATGTTTTCTCTTATTTTTGTTGCTTTTTAAAGGTTTAGTTTGATTGATGTAACCTACGTGATATTGCAACAATCTTTAAAAAGGAGAGTAATCTTCGTTGTTTATGCAAAATTATGATGCTCTGATAACAAGAATTGCAACTCACGCAAGTCTAGAGAGAGAGGAAATTGAGAGAAGAATAGAGGCAAGGAGAGCCAAGCTTTCTGGTTTGATTTCGAAAGAAGGAGCAGCACAAATTATTGCAGCAGAACTGGGGGTGAATTTTGATAATGTTCAGTTGAAAATTGTCGAATTAATGCCCGGAATGAGAAAAGCAAACTTCTTATCTAAGGTGATAAGAATATTTCCGGTTAGAGAGTTTAATAAGAATGGTAAACAAGGGAAGGTCGCTAATCTTGTTGTTGCAGACGGAAGTGGCAGTATAAAGACTGTTTTGTGGGATACAAATCATATTTCTCTCATAGAGAATAACGAAATCAAGGAAGGAGATAGTGTCGAAATCAAAAATGCATCTGTGAGAGATTCAGAAGTACATCTTTCTGCCTTTTCGGATATTAAGAAAAGTAATCTTGTTGTTGCAGATGTTAAAATTGAACAAATCAAACATGAAAAAAAACTGATTGACGTAAACGTAGGGGACAATATTAAGGTGAGGGGAACAGTTGTTCAGGTTTTTAATCCTAAGTTTTTCAATGTTTGTCCAGAATGTAATCGAAGAGTTGCACAGGTTCCTGAAGGTTATTCTTGCGAGACCCATGGAATTGTATCTCCAAAAGAAAAATCTATTTTAAATTTTGTTCTTGATGATGGGACAGATAGTATAAGGGTTGTTCTTTTCTCAGATCAGATTTCTAAAATCATTGATGAGAATGCGATAAAATCTCCAGAAGATTTCTTATTGTTTAAGGATGATTTTTTGGGGAGTGAGTTCTTTTTAGGAGGGAATGTTAGAAAAAATTCTTTTTTTAATAATCTTGAACTAATTGGAGAAGAAATTGAAAAAGTGAATGCAGATTCTATAGTTTCAGAGTTAGAAAAAGAAAATTAGTCTTAAGAAAGGTTTTTATCCTAGTAAATTTATTCTTCTTTATGTTATTTAGAACCCATATGGTCTTCGCACTTTTGGTATTCTCATTGAGCTATTCTTTTTTTGATAATGTTTTGCTTTATGCACTTTTTCTTACGTTCTCAACTCTTCTTGTAGATATAGACTCTAAAAAGAGCAAGGCAGGAAGGTTAATAGTCTTTCGTCCGATTCAATGGATTTTTTCTCATAGAGGTGTTTTTCATAGCCTCTTTACTTGTTTTCTTCTTTCATCCTTGCTCTTTGTCTTTAATCTTTCTGCAGGATTCGGTTTTTTGAGTGGTTATTTGGTCCATTTGATTCTAGATTGTTTTAGTCTATCTGGGGTGGCTTTGTTTTTTCCTTTTTCTAAAAAGAAACTTAGAGGTTTTGTTAGAACTGGGGGAATAATTGAACAAGTCTTATTTGTTCTCGTTTTATTATTTGACATATTTCTCCTCGTTAAAATAATTTTAAAAATGGTATCTTCAATCATATAAATCTTTATAAAAGGAATTTGTTTTTAGAAGGTATGGTCGATGATATTGAAAAAATTAAAGAAGCTATAGTTTCCGAAGAAGAAATCTCAGACAGGGGTTCAAAGAAAAAGAAGAAGAAAGAAGAGGAAAAAGAAGAAGTTAAAATTACAGATATTCCAGGGATAGGTCCAGGGACTGCTGCAAAATTAGAGGCTGCGGGAATTTATGATTTAATGGGGTTAGCGGTTTTGGGTCCTTCAGAACTTGCAGAACTTGCAGGTCTTGGAGAGGCTGCTGCTAGAAAAGCAATTCAAGCTGCTAGAAAAATGATGGATTTAGGTTTTTCAAATGCTTTTGATTATGCTGAAAAGAGAAAAGAGATTGGTTTTGTTAGTACCGGTTCAAAAAATTTAGATAACCTTCTGGGTGGAAAAGGGATAGAAACTAAATCCATTACCGAGGCCTATGGGGCCTTCGGGAGTGGAAAAACACAGTTGGGGCTTGCTCTTGCAGTAAATGTTCAGTTGCCATTGGAACAGGGAGGATTAAATGGAAAGTCTGTATATATAGACACGGAGGGGACATTCAGGCCAGAGAGAGTAAGACAGCTTGCGGAGAGATATGGTGCCAACTCTGATAAGGTCTTAAAGAACATCCTTGTTGCTAGAGCGTTCAATTCTGACCACCAAATACTTCTTTTAGATAAGATTACAGAGCTAATAAAAGATGGAGAACCTATTAAAATAATAATCGTTGATTCTTTGACTGCTCATTTCAGGGCGGAATTTGCTGGGAGAGGTCAGCTTGCAGATAGACAACAAAGATTAAACAGATATCTTCACAATTTGTTAAAATTGGGAGAGCAACACAATGTTGCAATTTATGTTACTAATCAGGTTATGGCAGATCCTGCACAAATGTTTGGGGACCCTACAAAAGCAGTTGGAGGGAATATTGTTGCACATGCTTCAACTTATAGAATTTATTTGAGAAGGGGGAAAAAGGATACTAGGGTTGCCAAGTTAATTGATAGTCCAAACCTGCCAGATAATGAAACTGTGTTCATGGTAGATACACAAGGTTTGAAGGATGTTGATATAGAATAGTTCAAGATAAGATTACTTTTCTTCCGAATTTTCTTCAGAATAATTCTTGAATTTATAATGTGCCTCTACATTCGCAGTATTACAGTTTTGACAAATTTCTCTTAGAGAATATTTTTTACAGGCAGGACATCTTTTAAGTTTGGAGGGCATATTATTTTTTTTCTTCAATAGTTAGTTCACAAGAATACCTTTTAGACTTCTCTTCTAGTTCTTCTGAAAATTCTTGCATAATATTGTTTGCTTTTTTGTAGTCTTCTGCTTTTACTACAACAAGATAATTTCCGGCAGATATATATGTTATCTGAAATTTTTCTGTGAATTCTGCAAATAGTTCTTTTATGTTACTTACTCCTTCAGAATTAAAGCATTTTAGTTTTATTGATTTTCTTATTTCTACTTCTTTTTTCTTTTTTTCAGTTAATTTTTCTATTTGTACTAAATATTCTGCTGGGATATATTGAGATAATATCCTTTTATCTAACTGAGCCTTTTCTACAAATTCTGTTAGACTCTGAAAATCTTTTTTTATATCTTTTATTATTTCCTGAGAAGAATCTTTCAATATTGCCTTCATTCCTCCCTCTATATCCTTTTCTCTTTTGTGCCCCGCTAAAACTTCCTGTTTTTCTTTTGCAGTTACTCTTCTAAGTGAGAGATCAATATGTCCATTTCTTGTTCTCAGGATTTTACACACAACTATTTTATTCGGGGCAACATACTCTCTCAGATTTTTTATTCTTCCAGGGGCTATTTCTGAGGTGACTATAGTCCCAATCTTGCCCCCAGATAGTCTTACAAAAGCATTCATATTTTCAACTTTCTCTACAACTCCTAAGACAAGCTCATCTTCTTCGAATTCCATTACTTAATAAAATAAAATTTGTTTATAAGGATTTGGGTATTGTTTTAAAGAATTAGTTTAATACTTCTTCAACTCTTGCTCTAATTTTTGCATTTCCTCCGGAAGGTAGTGCAAGAAGGCCCTCACATTCTGTACAATATACTTTGGATGAGGCCTTTCCAAATATTATTTGGGAGTTCTTACATTTAGAGCATTTTACTCTAACAAACTTGGATTCTGCTTTCTTTTCCATGAATTTTCTTGTTTTTGTTGCTTTTTAAACATTTGTTTTTAAATTTTTATTATTTCTACTTCTAAATTTCTTTTAAGTTCTTCAATGAATTTTTCTTCATCTGTTTTTTTTATTAAGCAGCCCGCTGCATATTGGTGCCCTCCCACTTCTGCTTCAATGCTCATTACTGTTTTTTCTAAGACCTCTTTTAAATTTTTATTGGTTTCTCCTGTAATTCTAGCTGAGACCTTAATCTTGTCTTGGTTATATGCCATACCTATCAAGACAGTTCCTTGATCGTAAATATTCGAAGAGGATAACATAGAACATACCGTTCCAATAATAGCATCTTTTATTTGTTCTCTTGCATTTAAAATTACAAACCCTGTTCCCTGAATTTTTTCAATAGTCTCTGCAGTCTTCAATCCATTTAAAATTTCTTTTCTGTACTTTATGTATATATCCTGTGCTCTTTCATAATATCCTTTTGTTTCTAAGCAAAAAGAAAGTGCTAAATCTGAATGTCCTAGTCTAGAACAGGCATTTATTAAAACACTAATCTCCCTTCCATCTTCTTTTCTGTTGAAAAACTTTAAAATGTAAATATTTCCTAAAATTTCTTCCGGATTTTTCTGGGTGGTTCTTTTAATCATGATAGAGGTAATTAATTTTGAGGATTCTTGTTCATTTAATTCGCAGAGCGTTTTCTCTGGAGATATTCCATTTTCTCTTAGGAGTTCCAATGCACCTTCAGATGAGCCAGTAACTCCTGGGATATACATCGATGTAGAATATTCTAACGATCTTCTTAAAGGTCTTGTTGCAGAAAATATCAATAAACTTTTCTTAACTTCTAGTTCTTCTGCATCTTCTACAATTTGTTGATATTCTTTTGAAATTTCTTTTTCGTGTCGGTCTCCAATCATCCCAATTATCGCGAGTTTTGCAAGGTCTTTATTTTTCTCAGATATTGCTTTGGAAAAATAATAGCATAACCCTGCACTACAGATTTCTTGACCCTGTATTAGGTGGGGATTTATGATTCTGAGATTTTTATTTGAGTTTTCTCTGTTTGTTTCGTGGTGGTCAATTATAAAAAGAGGGTTTTCAATTTCTTGAAATTTATCTAAACTATTTGATGCTAAATCTGTGAAGAAGAGAATTTCTCTAGAGCTTCTCTTTAGTTCCTCATTCATTATTTCTTCTTCAATTCCTTTTATTATCCTTACAGAAAATCTTCTATTTAGGCGTTTTAATGTTTTTGATATTATTGCTGCAGAGGTTATTCCGTCAGTGTCATAGTGGCTTATTAGTCTTATAGGTTTTTCTTCTGTCAATTTTAAAAATTCTTTTGCAAAGTCACCTATTTTTTTCAGCATTTTATCTTTAGAGATAGCTAAAAATCGTTGTTTCTTTATAAACTTTTAGATATTCTTTTGCAATTTTAAAGAAGTAAATCTATTTTTTCTTTTTTAAGGAATATCTCTTCAAGGTGTTCGTTTTGCCTTGGGCTTTTTGAAGTTTATGTTTCGCTCTTTTGTCTGTTATGTTTCTTGAGAAATGTTCTTGGAGTCTTTCTAGTTTTTTCTGAGCGTTCTCTAATTCTGAATCTGTCTTCAGATTTAGTTCATTTAGGTATTCTCCTAGTTTCTTTCCATACATTTTTGTTGTAGGAATTCCATATTGATCTCTCAGTATTAATCCAATTTGTGCTGGAGAATACTTTTCTGCTAATTTTACAATTATCTTTTTTAGTTCTTCTTCTGTTGTTTTTAGCCAGACTGGCTTCACGGGTTTCTTCTCTGCCTTTATTTTTACCATGTTTTCTCTTATTTTTGTTGCTTTTTAAAGGTTTAGTTTGAGAGTTTTTGCATTAAATCGGAATGCTTAAAAATAGTCCTATTTTACTGATGTTATAGCCCTATAGTCTAGTGGTCAAGGATACAGCCCTTTGGAGGCTGAGACCCCGGTTCGAATCCGGGTAGGGCTATAATCTACCTTTGCGGATTCGAACCTCCGGTTCTAACTCACAATTCACTCTTGCTATCTTAATTATTACAACAAATTTAAGCAAGAGCAAATTACTCACCGGGTAGGGCTATAATTTATATTTATGAATCCAAATCTAAAAAGATTCATTAGTGCTTATAACGGCCCCGAGATTCAACCTTTTTTAACTGTTCCTCTGTTTTTTTACACTCTTTGGAATCATTATATCCTTCTAAAAAAAATTCAAAAAGCTTTTTGTGATTTCTCCAATGTTTTGCTTCCAGTGCTTGTTTAATTAGGTGTAAATCGACTGCACGATCTTCTATTCTTTGGGAAATAAATCCTAGTCCAAAATCTATTATGTGTGGGGTTTTATTAATTAGAATGACATTTGAAGTTGTTAGGTCTCCATGGATAATATTGTGGTCGTGGATTTTCGCAACTTGTTTTCCCAGAACAATCATTATTTCTTTCTGTTCTTTTTCTTTGTAGTTTTCTAATGTTTCTGAAAGTTTTTCTCCTTTCAAGTTTTCCATCAATATAGATGTTTTATCCTTCGTTGCGTTTTCAATTATCTTTGGAACAGGTATTAGTTCTTTCGCCTTTTTGAGTAACTTTTTCTCTTTTCTTGTTCTAGACTCTCTCAATTTTAAATCGAGTTCCTTGTTTCTATAACCTTTAGGTGTTCTACTCTTTAGGATATTTTCCTTTTCTAGAAATATTATCGCTTCTGCTCCCCTCGCGATTATTTTTTTTAGTTTCATAATTACTTTTTTAGCTTGGTATTTATGGATTTTTGAATTCTTAGTTTTTCTTTTAATTCCTTTTCTTGATTATTAATTCTCTCCAAAAACGTTGCTTTTTTTTCTTTTTGTTTAAGTTCCAATTCCTTATTTTTTCTTCTTTCTTTTATTGAACTGATTATTTTGTTTTTTATAGCTTCATTCTTTTCGAAAGTCCTTTTTTTGTCTAAGTAATAGTATTTTTTAATATTACTACAGACCTCGTTTAATTTTTGTTCATTTCTTTTTTCTAGTTCGGTAGAGATTTCTCCAAGAGATAATTTTTCATTTATTCCATATTCTTGTTTTATAAAACTTTTAAAAATCTTAGAGATTTCATCTAGTTCTTCCTCGGGCGTGTCTTTTTTTATTTTTTTTAGAATCTCAATTTCTTGATACTTTTTGAAAATTTTTCTTTTATTTTTTTTCTTAGCTAGTCTTACGATTAGGCCAAGTCCTGCTAGAATCATTATCCCCCCAATTATCCATATCATTGTTTCCATTTATTTGTTTTATTCTGTCTGTCTTTAAATAGATTTGCTTCTTTATTTTGCAAATAACAAGTTTTTTAAATTAACTTTTTCTCTTGTTTTTATCGGCCCCGTAGCTCAGTCCGGTTAGAGTACCGCGCTCTTATAAAAAAGCCCTGTCTTTTTATCCTACAAAAAGCTTAGCTTGTTTGCAGTAACGCGGGTGTCAAGGGTTCAAATCCCTTCGGGGTCATCTCTATTTTAACTTTAGTTTCAGAGGGTAATGTTTTGAGGAATAATTAGATAAATATTTTAGAACTTCTTGATTTTAAGGAACCTTTATAAATCTGTTTTTTGTTTCTTTTATATGGTTAAAAGAAGGGTGAATAGTCGGGCACAACTAACAATTTTTATTATTTTTGGAATATTGATTATTTTTGGAATTGTTGCTTTTTTCTTAATCTTACCTAATCCTGAAATTTCTCCAAGTTCATCTAAAAACCCTACTTCTGAAATAAAGTCTTGTATTTCAGAAGTTTTGTCTGGGGTTCTGCCAGAGTTCTTTGAACATGGGTTCTATTTCAACCCTCGTGAAATCCTTTATTTAAACTATAGTGATGAAAGTGAAAAAACAAGCTCTATTGCTTATCATTGTTATACCGATCAAAAGAGAACAATCTGTTCTAGGAATGATGCTCAATCAAAAAGTCGTATTGAGTCTGAGATTAAAAATAAAATTTCTTCGGAAGTAGAGAGATGTTTTTTAGATTTTAAGAAAGAGAATAGTGCATTGGATGTTGAGGTTGGGCAAGGGGATTTATCTGTTGAAGTTTTACCTAATACAATAAATGTTCGACCTAAGAGAGTCGTTAAGATTTCTATAAGAGATGGAGAACCGAAATTATATGAAAATTTTGATGTTTCTTTTAATTCTTATCTTTGGGATTATTTGAGAATTTCGAATGACATATTAAATCAGGAAGTCTCTTGTGACTGCTTAAGGGAATCTTGCACGGCAGATGTTGTTGGTCTAATGAGGGAAAATAAAGACTACAAAATTACCTTTTTCATTGGTTCTAGGGGTGAGAAGGTTTATACACTTGGAGATTATTATTCCGAAAATAAATTTAACTTTGCAGTTAAAAACTGTGATAAAACTCCATGAAAACTTTAACTTATTTTTTTATTTTTTTTGTATTGATATTTAGTTCGGCTTTTGTTTCTTCAAATGGCTGTTGTTTTTATCCTGAAAGCGGTCTTTGTACACAAAATACACTCTCTGATTCTTGTACTGGAACCTTTGGATTAAATCCAAATTGTAATTCTCTTTCTGAATGTGATCTTGGTTGTTGTGTTTTAGGAGAGTCTACTATGTATTCAACTCAAAGAACTTGTTATCTGGAAAGTCTGGCGGCAGGTTTTACAACACCGACATGGCAACAGGGAGTTTCTCAATCTCAATGCAGTGCCAGAGCAGGAGGTTCAAATTTTGGGGCGTGTGTTTTCAATAATGGTTATGAAAATCTTTGTAGTTTTGTAGAGCATAGCAAATGTTCTGGAGAATTTCATGAGGGAATTGTTTGCAGTGATTCTGCATTAAATACTATCTGTGAAAAAACTTCTAAAACTAAATGCTTTCCTGACGGGGGAGTTTATTATATTGATAGCTGTAACAATCGAGATGTCTTGAAAGAAATGTGTAATTACGACGAGGGTTTTGATTGTAGGCAAAAAAATTCTCGAGAGGCCTATTGTAAGGACTTGAATTGTGTGGATAAATGGGGAAACGTCCGAATTAATGGTGAGAGTTGGTGTATTGGTTTGGATGGAGAAATTCTTTTAGATGATGTTCGAAATTCAGAGTTCAAGAAGCCGAATGAAAAACTTCCGGGGTTTAACGATGCTGTCGGAAGTAGATTCTTTAAGCAAGTTTGTATAGATGGAGAGGTTGTTACAGAGCCTTGTGGAGATTATAGGGAGGAAGTATGTATTCCTAGTGTAAATGGTAGTGCAGAATGTGTGGCAAATCTTGGGGGAGAGTGTGCGATGGCTATGCCCGACCCAGAGAATCCCTCTGATGAATCTTGGAAAGAAGATTGTAATACCGAATGGTGTTATATTTCTAGATTAGACGATTGTGTTTCAATGGTTTTTGGAGATTCTGTAGAAGACACTTCTACGCCCATAACTTTATGCGGAGAAGAAAGAGATAATTGGGAAGATTATAATCCTCAAGGTGCTGTCTCGGAGGTTCAATCAGATTATCTAAAAGAATTAGGAATAGTAATGTGTTTACCAAAGGTAGCAACGGGAGAAGAAATTTCAACAACAAGTTTTTCTTCCGAAGAAGAAGGCACGTGCAGTTTGGGAAATCTTGAAAAATCAACTTGGTTAGACCATGATTTGGGTGCCTCTAGATGGAGAATAGTTTCTAGTTCTGCTAATGATGTTGTTGTAGACACAACCGAAGGTAGATATGGAAATGCAGGAATAATTTCTACCGATAAAGGAGCATGGGACGTAGAAGGGACAAATAGACTTAACTGGTGTGGCTTGAAGAATAATCCATTAAATTTGGGGCAGAGTAGTAGTTGTAACAATGAAATTACTTGGTGTTGTGGTGGCTCTGAGTATATTAAAAGTAAAAAAGCAATTGATAAAGCGATTTCTGAAGGAAGCATTGCTAATCCAAAATTAATTGAACTTTTAGATTCTAGAACTCTTGGTTTAGGGGATTGTGCTGGTGATTTAAATTGGGCTGAGGGAACTGGCTCTACTGAAAATTTACCTATTTCTTATGCAAAAAGAGGAACGTCTGGAAGGAGTGATCATATATTATTTTCTTTTTCATACACTGCTCGGCCTTGGTCCCCACCAACTTCAGGAGACTGCTCTTTGTGTGGTGCAGATGATTTACCTTGTTCAGAATATAGATGTAAATCTCTAGGAAAAAGATGTGAATATGAAGAACCACAAGGAGTCGACAAAGGATATTGTGTTTCTTCTAATGACAATTCTCCGCCAACAATTTCGGGTCGTACAAATCCTGCAAGCCCAATCCCTCCATTTTCTGCCGTCGAAATAATAGTTAATACAAACGAAGATTCTCGTTGTGCTTTTAATATTGGAAACGCAGGCTCAACACTCGAATCAATGGAAAACGAGTTTGACGATGGATGGAAACAAGAACACAAAGTAATTTTAAATGTTCCAGGAAGCATACCAAATGAATTAGAAAGCACAACGTCTTACCCTCTTCTTACTACCGACGGACAATACGATATTTACATAAGATGTGAAGACGTCGCGGGAAACCCAACCCTAAACGCATATAAACTTTCGTTCATCGTAATGGACACGCCAGACAGAGTTCCACCCGCAATTCTTTCTTTCAATCCAATATCTGGAAGCCCAATAGTTTTTAATACAACAGAAAAAGAAATCAAATTCAAAATAAACGAGCCAGCAGAATGTCGTTGGGATTTCGCGGGAAACAAGAGCTACGAAGAAATGGCAACCACAATTTCAACCAAGGAAGAAAACGCAGTTTCTGAATACAATATAAATCAATTTAGCTGTGACG
>CAZGZN010000009.1:0-16932 GCA_964530285.1 Candidatus Woesearchaeota archaeon | reverse complement strand
ACCGGGGTCTCAAACACCCCATGCTTGAAGGATGCCAAGCTACCCCATAGCCCCATAAAAAACAAACAAAAAGTTAGTTTAAAAAGAATGCGCCGACCGGGAATTGAACCCGGCTCTCGAACTTGGGAAGCTCGAATTCTACCGATAAACTATCGACGCATAAAAAGATAAGTTCTGTATAATTAATAAATGTTTGGAAATCAAGATTTCCAATATCTTTAAAAACAAACGCTTTTTTGATATTATTGAGCCCGCTTCGCATAGTGGTATTGCACGAGACTGGAAATCTCGGCCCTTCGGGGCCCCCAGGTTCGATTCCTGGAGCGGGCGTATTTCTGTTCAATCTAAAATTGAACAGACATGTTCCCTATGAATTAAATGTTTGGGTTTGATTCACTTCAACCGCTACCAAAAAAAGGTTGAAATTCTCAAGAATCCCTATAGAATTTTTTAGGACTGAGCGAGCGTTTCTAAGAATAATGCTTTTTGTTATCTAAAGTCCAATAAAGAAGTTTAAGAGGAAATAACAAATCTTTAAAAATAAGCTTATTCTTATATAATCATGAGTGAAATAAAAGAGATAATAGCAAAGGTTAATCCAAGTTTATATAAAAACAAAGACGGAAAACCAAAATCCCTACTCTCCTACAAACTAACCTATGATGCACAAACAAATCAATTAGAGCCTGTTTATTACTGGCTTCTAGATTTTATTCAAGATGCGGGATGGGCAATCGAAAAAATAACAGATAACTTTATGACAACTCCTGGCTCGGGTTCCTTTGATGAATATGGAAGAAAAATGGGGACTATGCAAGAAAAAGCTAGTACCTATTTGGGAGCAATAAACCAAGTAACAAAATCAATTCTGCAACTAATTTATGACTTAAAAGAGTTTGAGATAAGAATCCAACAATACAATGCAGCAAATTCAAAAGAAAAAGAGAAAAGAGAAGCAGCAATACAAGGATTAAAACAGGTCTGGATGGACAGTGTCGACGTAAAGAAGGGAAACACAGGCATAAAGGCAATGGCGTTCTCACAAAGCCCTTTCGCACTTTTAATAGATTCATTTATGATTATTCAAGACGAAAAATTGAAAGACCTTAATCAAAATGAATTAGATTTAAATGAAAGAGTGAAAAATGTTCTTAAACAAAAAATCTCAGAATTTAATATTTGGAGAGAACTCTCAGAAAAAGAGTTAAGAAAAAGATTTCAAATAGAAAAGAGTTATTTAAGAACACAAGTAGAAACATTAAGGTTGTACACCTCTTGGGTTAGACCCTACTTAGAATCTGCAGAAAAATTAAGACAAAAAGGATTTGAAACTAATGCTGCAATGGTAAATGCATTTTCAACCTCAATGTTTGAACTTACATTTATGGCTAAAAAAAGTATAAGCCTTGGTAAACCATTTAAAGAATATAAACTCGCAAGAAAATATAACTCCCTTTTATTGGTTTCATTCAAATATAGGGGACATTATAGTCAAAGAGTTTCTCAGAAAGGGGATATGGCCTATGGTTTCGGAGGGAGAGTTGATATTTCTTTTGACGCATATGCATTGAATTCCGATGAGTTAGATCTATTAGATAAATTAAGAAAAGCCGAAGAAAGAGCGCTAGGTTTATCTTTTGTCCAAGAAGAAAGCGATAATGCATTGAAACAACTTCAAGAAGATATAGATCACTTTTTAAATGAAGATGAAAAGAAAGAAGAGGAAAAAGAAAAGAAAGAAGGAGAAGACGTAAATCCTTTTTCAGCAATTATAGAATTGTTTAAAGGAAACCTTTTCAAAGATGAAAAAAGAGATAAGAAACCAGAAAAACAGGAAGATATAAAAAAAGACAACTATGTAGAGAAATATGCAAGAGAAGAAGCCGCAAAATCGGCGAAAGGATTTCTATATACTACCTATGATGTCTACAAGAAAGCACATGGAATGGCTTCTTCTCCTGAAGAATTTGATTCTAGTGAAAAAGAAGACTAAATTTAAATGAAACTTTTAAAGAATTAATAAAAATGAATTCTCTAAGTAGATATATAAAGTTTAATGAATTTCTTATGTCATGAAAAAAACCAAAAAGAACTTGACAATAAAAAGATTAGAAATAAGAAAAGAAACTATCGAGGAACTATTAAGAAGAGAAGTTGAATGTCCAGATAAGAAAGAAATTCAAGAGATTAAAAAAGAAACTTCTCAAAAAGAACGACCAATGGAGAGGACCTCCCAAGAGACAACTTTTGAAAGTCCGAGAGAAGAAAGAAAGACAAAAACACTTGTTCCATTAATAGAAGAGACTCAAGAATCAGGAAACTTGGAAGAAATAGTCCCACAAGAAAGAATAAAGGAAGACACTGAGAAAAATCAGATTTATTCAGCAAGAGAGAGCAACTATTCTCCAATAAATCCAGGGAGCATAAATAATTATGAAACAAAAAGAAACTATGAAACTCCTTCTCAAACAAATAACCTTCGAATAGAAAGAGATAACGAACCTCTAATTAATCCCCTCGGCCTGCCTCAAAAAACAAAAAACCAAAATCAAGAAAATCAAGCTCAAGAAATAAATCTTCAAAAGCATAAATACTATCAAGAATCTGACCCATTTAAAAGAAAAGATAAAGAAGAAAGAATAGGCAAAGTCTTTTAAATTCCTTAAACCTAAATAAATAAAGAAAGATGGTAGAATACTTTGATAATTTTTACAAGAGCGGATACTCTTCGTTTAGTCCAGAATATGGGAATTTTACGGGATATAAAATGAACTTTTCAGATATAGGAACTTCATTAGATGCAAGAACTGCAGACCAAGTAAAAGAAGTCTCCAAACAACTGAATACAGGTATTAAAACGGTAGAAGTTGCCGCACATTCTCCAGAAGTTTTTGACGCAATGCCTAAAGACCAGTTCAAAGAAATAAACAGAATGTCAAAACTTCTCAAAATTGAACCAACTATGCACGCCCCGATGGTTGATCCTACAGGGATTACCGAGCAAGGATGGAGTGAACTGAACCAAGAATTAGCAAAAAGACAACTTTTAGATGCAGTTATCAGAGGTCAGGAACTCAGACCTGACGGAAATGTAGTAATCACAATGCACGCTTCTACTGTAGGATTACCTCCAACCGAGTTAAAAATAAAAGAAGGGAACAATGAGAAAGTAAAATCAATGCTATTTATAAATCCTCAAGGAAAATTAGGACAAATAAAAGAAGAGGATAGATATTTTCCAGAAGAGGGAGAGAAGTTTACCGGAGAAGCACAAAAATTTAATCCTATTGCAGAACTGAAAAGAAAAAATAAAGATGCATGGCTGGGGGCCTTGCAAAATGTAACATATTATACAGACTTTGCAGAAAGAAGTTTAGACGAAGGAAAAATTCCCCTAGAAGATAAAAAGAGAATTATGGAAGCTAAAGAACTCAAACAAAACACGGGAGATATAAACACCATCCAGCCCTTAGCAGAAAAATTTAAGGATAATCGAAATATTGAACACGGAGAGATTTACTTAAAAAAAGCTTATGAGGAACTTAAGGGACTTTTTGATATGGCCTATAAAAATGCTGAATCGGAGGATAAAAAACTTCTCAGAGACTACGCAAATGAAATGACCCTAAAAATAAAAGACTATTCTAATTTCAGAAAAAATCCAGAAAAAATTCATGAATTTGCAGAGGATATTGAGAAGGGTGCAAGAATTCTAAGAGATATAAAAAATCCTAAAATATTCTCACCCCTAACAGATTTCGCTAGGGAAAAATCTGCAGAAACTTTTGGAGATATTGCATTTGAGTCCTATAAAAAATTTAAAGATAAATCGCCTATAATCAGCATTGAAAACCATCCTGCAGGACAATCGTTGCTAACCACTGGAGAAGATCTTAAGGAGGTAATTGAGAAAGCACAAAGAAACTTTGTAGAAAAAGCAACATTATCTTCAGATAAGGGAGGATTAGGTCTTTCAACTTCAGAAGCCAAGCAACAAGCAAAAAAACTAATAGGAGCAACTTGGGATGTAGGACATATAAATATGTTAAGAAAATATGGCTACACAGAAAAAGACATAATCAAGGAGACAGAAAAAGTTGCAAAACACGTAAAACATGTTCATTTATCAGATAATTTTGGATTTGAACACACCGAACTTCCAATGGGGATGGGAAATGTTCCAATAAAGGAAATAATGCAAAGGCTTGGAAAAGAAGGATTTAAAGGAAAAAAAGTTGCAGAAGCATTATCTTGGTGGCAACATTTTTCAAACCAGGGAGTAAATTCTGCAATAGTTCCAACAATGCAAGCATTTGGCTCTCCGGTATTTAGTAATTCTCAAGGAGGCCCTGGATGGAATAATTCCTATGGTACAATTGGAAACTATTTTGGATTTCCTATGGCCTATATGCCAGAAAAACATTTTTCACTTTATGGTTCAGGATTTTCATCATTGCCACAAGAACTTGGAGGACAAATTCCTGGAACTAACTCGAGGTTCTCTGGAACCCCCAATGCTTAAGGAATATTTAAAAAGGACAAACAACTAATAAAAGAAGAGATGAAAAAAAAGAAAACAAAAAAAGAGGTTAAAGAAAAAAAGGAGAATCTAACCAATATAGAACCTCCCATTATCGTTAAAGAAAGGGATATTGCACTTGATTTTGCGACGAGGGTGTACAAAAAATTTGACAAGATTATAAAATCGGTTATTCTATTTGGAAGTTCAGCAAAAAAAGTTGCTATATCTTCCTCAGATATAGATATTGTAATCCTAATTGATGATATTTCTATTAGATGGGATCAAGAACTTATTTCATGGTATCGGAAAGAACTATCCAAAATAGCATCAGAAAATAAGTATAGGAAAGAACTCCATATAAATACAATTAAATTATCTGCATGGTGGGAAGATTTAAATCGGGGTGATCCTGTTGTATTGAATATTATCAGATATGGAGACTCTTTAATTGATATTGGAGGATTTTTTGTTCCATTGAAATTGTTGTTACAACAAGGGAAAATAAAACCTACTCCTGAAGCAGTATATACTCTTTTACAAAGAGCACCAACCCATATTTATCGAATGAGAACGAGCCTTCTGGCAGCAATAGACGGAATCTATTGGGCTTGTGTAGATTCTGCTCATGCAGCCCTGATTGCATACGACACAATGCCTCCTTCTCCAGAACACATTGCAACAAAACTTGAAGAAGTTTTTGTCAATTCAAGGAAACTTAAAAGCAAATACATCAGCTTTTATGAAGAAGTACACTCAATTGCTAAAGGAATTGTTCATGGACAGATAAAAGATATAAAAGGAGAAAAAATAGACGAACTTTCAGAAACAGCAAACAGGTTTATAATAGAAATGAGTAAATTAGTAGACGAAAGCATTAAATGAATTTATTTCTTTGATTTTTTTCCAGGCTTCTTCTTACTTTCTTGCTCTGCTTTCTTCTTAGCTTTTTCAGCAGCTTCTATTTGTTGAGTCCTAAAATCATATAATCCTCTACCGGCTTCTGCATAAACCTTATCATCTTTGTTTTTCATTAGATAATCTCTTATCTTGACAGAATCTATCTTGCCTTCTTCAGCAAATTGACTCAAAAATATTGATTCAGAAAGTTGCATATATGAACCTGCAAGTAAATTTAAAGCCTCAGAACCAATAACCTTCACAAAACTAGCTGTTTCAGGTTCTGTGAATGTGCCTAAATAAGCCTTTCTAAGTTTTTCAGAATCTTTTTCTTTTAATGCAGTTTCAATCTCTTCTCTAGACTTTAACATCCCAGAAACACCACGGGCCATTCCAACAAGGCCCCCATCATCTAATGTTTTTACAAGGGCGTCATAATTTGCTTTGACAGTCTCTCCAAGAGATTTATATCTCTGTTTGGAAGAATCCCTCATAGCATGAACTAAAGCTTGGGGAGGAGTTCTTAATGCTGCTTCATAAAATGCCTCTGCTGAGGTCTCATCATAACCCATCATACCAGCATACTTTTTAAGAATATCTGGATCTGAATTCTTAGCAAACTCCCTAGACATAGAACTAAGACCCTCATACCTACCGGCATGATTAAATATTTCTCTCTCAATAGCCATATCTAAACTTTTATCAGCCATTTCGTTTTATCTCCAAAATATTCAAGTAGAACCCCTTTATAAGTCTTTCGGTTATGTTGTATCTAATTAGTAGTTACATTAAAAATCATAACAAACCTTATAAAACAAATTCATTTTTCTATCTCATGTGGTCATTATATAAAAGAAAAGAGAGTGAAGAAGAATTAGGAGAGGGCCTTTTTAATTATACTGGAGAAAAACTAGAACCTCTTAAGTTTTCTAATGGAAAAACCCAGGCAGATGTAGTAAAAGAAGTTTTAGAACAAATACAGAAAGGAAAAAGAGCAATATTCATTCGAGGGGTTTGTGGATCTGGCAAGTCTGCAATGGCATTAAATCTTGCAAGACATTTTAAAAAATCCTCAGTAGTAGTTCCAATAAAATCCTTACAAGAACAATACGAACAAGATTACACCATAAAGAATTTCATAAATAAACCTGACGGAAATAGAATGAAAATTTCTATAATAAAAGGAAGAAATAATTTTAGGTGTAACTTTTGTAATTGTAATGCAGATGACAAAAATCTCCCATGTAATATTGAAATAAGAGAGAGAAATTTTGATACAATAAAAGATTATATCAAACAAAATCCCCATGTAGAGTTATCCGATTTTTCAAATATTTCAGATGTTCGAAGATTTTCTATTGCACCTGCATGTCCTTATTGGAGTCCACTCCTCCCAGCAGAAATGAAAGCAAAGTCATTAGATAAATCCAAGAAAAAGAAGTATCTCTCCTCAAGTGGAAAAGAATATGCCTTTTTTCAAAGAACTCCTGGATGTAAATATTATGAACAATATAACTCTTATTCAGATTCTGATGTCTTGGTATTTAATTCACTAAAATATCTTATAGAACTTGCAATGGGAAGAAAGCCCAAAACGGAAATAGACATAATAGATGAATGTGATGATTTTTTAGATGATTTAGCTAGTGAAAGAAAGATAAATTTAAACAGGCTTCTTTATGCAGTTAGTAATATCTTCCCAGATGATTCAAATGAGATAGCTGAAATAAAGGACATAATTCACTTAATAAATCACAACCTAAATAATTTCTCTGAAGATATTGAACCACTAAAAAAAAGTCCATTCTCTTCACTAATGGAAAAAATCCTTGCAAATCCAAACCTCGCATCAGATGATGAAGACAATTATTATAATAGTGTTCTAGAAATTTGTAGGGCTTTTGAAGGATTAAAAGGCGATACCTATGTGTGCTATGAAACTAAAGAATCAGAGAATAATACTCTCTTTGGGAAAAACGCAAAAGAAGTTTCTGTGAATTTAGTTTCAATAAATTTATCTGGAAGACTAAAGGAGATAATGCAATCAGTAGAGATAATGGTTTTTATGTCGGGGACATTACATTCAGAAAGAGTTTTGCAAGATATATTTGGATTGAAAGAGTTTGCAATAGTTAACGCAGAAACACAAACTCCGGGGATGATAAGAAAAATTAGAACGGGTTTAGAGAAAAATTGTAAGTATTCTAACTTTTCTAATGGAACAGTTACACGAAAACAATATCTTCAGGCACTTGAAAAATGTATAGAAACTGCAAAACCCCCTACACTCATCCATATATCTTCATTCGGAGACTTGCCTTCGGAATCAGAAAAACAAGAATATAACTTAAAAGAGATAATTAGTAAAGAAAGGTTATTTGATTTACAAAAAAATGCACAGCAAGAAATCAACAGATTTAAAAATCAAGAAACAGATATACTCTACACAACAAAATGCTCTAGAGGAATAGACTTTCCAGGAGAACAATGCAATTCTATAATTATCACCAAATTTCCATACCCAAATATACAAGGTTTATTTTGGAAAATTCTAAAGGAACACTATCCTACAAAATTTATGGAGTTTTATATGGACAAATCCAATAGAGAGCTAATCCAAAAAGTTTCACGAGGAGTTAGATTTAAAGGAGATATGGTTTTTCTTTTAAGTCCAGATTCAAGAGTTTTAGATTTTAGATTTAATTAAATATCCAGCACCACAAATTTACTATTTAGAGCACTGCCAACATTGTAAATCCTTGACTTCCCAATTCTATCTACACCAAACCCCTCATGAATATGACCACAAAAAACAAAATCCGGCTTGTATCTTTGAACAACTAATTTCTCTTGATACGAACCACAATGTTTGCCTCTTGCGATTCCTTTCTTAACCCTATCAAGTTTAGTTTTGTAAGGACAGTTATGTGTAAGAAAAATAATCTTTTTTCCACTCTTCTTCCTTATCTCTAGAGCTCTTTTAAAGTTTTTGTCATATAACTCCTGTCTTTTGTCCCAATTTCTCTTCAAAAGGACAACATTTTCTTTTGCCTCTTCCAAACTTAGATTTTCTTCATTCATCAATCTTTCAACCATCTTCTTTTTGATTCTTTGAGAAGAACTAGAAGACGCTCCACCCACTAAAACAAAGCTATCAAATTCTTTAAAAGACATATCAACAAAAGAAAATTTCTTATTCTCTAATTTTTCAAAAGCTTTAATCTCTTCTCTGTCTTCCCTATTCAATTTACTAGTTAAATCATGACCCCATGGAGTAGGATCCCAATTTCCACGAATAGCAAATATCGGAAAACCAAAACTTTTTATTTTTCTAATTAAATATCTTCCCGCCTCTAAAGAGATTAATCCTAAGGCTTTATAAATTAAAATATCAACCAATGAAGTTTCTTCTTCTTTTTTTCCATAGATTTTATCAAAGAAAAATTGAGAAAGTTTTTTACTCCCACAAAAATCTCCAGGAGAAAGAATAATGTCTGGAGAGATCTTTTTAATTTTTGATGCTAAATTACTTGAAAGTCTTCCGTGAAAATCTCCGATGATTAATAATTTCATAAAATTTAGGAGAAAAAGAACTTTAAAAACATTTATAAAACCCATTAAACTAAAATAACTATGAAAGAGGATTATGTAAGGTGGTTGTCCGATTTATCTAAAAAAGATGTTTCTTTAGCTGGGGGCAAGGGAGCAAATCTTGGAGAAATGTATAATCATGGATTTCCGGTTCCACCTGCTTTTGTTGTAACAACCCATGCATTCAATTATTTTGTTGAAAAAACCACTATAAAAGATAAGATTAACCATCTGCTTTCCAAAATAGATATTAATGATACTGGAGCACTTACAAAAAAAGCTCAAGAAATAAGAGATTTGATTGTCTCTACAAAAATGCCAGAAGATTTAGAAGAAGTAATTCTTGAATCATATGATACATTTAATATTGATTTAGATGGAATGAAAGATTCCTCATATGCTCTTGCCATAATGAAAACTGCTAGAGAACCTGTTTTTGTTTCTGTTAGATCTTCGGCAACCGCGGAAGATTTAGGAGATGCTAGTTTTGCAGGACAACAAGAAAGTTTTATCAATGTAAAAGGAAACAGAGAACTAATAGAAAAAGTAAAAAGAGTTTTTGCTTCAATATTCACTGCCCGTTCAATATATTATAGAATAAAAAAAGGATTTGATGCATTTGTCGGAGTTTCAGCAGTTGTTCAAAAGATGATTAACTCGGATAAGTCCGGAGTAATGTTTTCCGTAAATCCTGTAACTCATGAGAACATTTTAATCGAAGCAGTTTTTGGTCAAGGGGAGGGAATTGTTTCTGGACAAATAAAACCTGATGATTACATTTTATCAAGAGATTTAGAAATAATTTCTGAGAAAGTAACCGATAAGAAAATAGCAATAGTTAGAGATTCTTCGGGAATTACAAAAACCGTCCAATTAAATGAAGAGAAATCAAAACAAAGGGTTCTTCAAACTCATGAAATAAAACAGTTAGCAGAATATGCACTAAAGTTAGAAAAACATTACGACAAACCACAGGACATTGAATTTGCACTTGAAAATGGTATAATTTACATATTACAAACAAGAGCGATAACGACACTTGACGACAAAAAAGAAAGACAAGAATTAGAGGGACAAGTATTAGTTCAAGGAATGGCTGCAAGCCCGGGAATTGGTTCGGGAATGGTAAAAATTGTTCACTCTATGGCAGACCTAGATAAAATCAAAGAAGGAGATGTCTTAGTCACAGAAATGACAAATCCAGACATGGTTGTTTCGATGCAAAAAGCATCCGCAATAGTTACAGATGAGGGAGGAATAACAGCCCATGCAGCAATAGTTTCAAGAGAAATGGGAATCCCCGCAGTTGTAGGAACTGAAAACGCAACTTCTAGACTGGAAGATGGAATTGAAGTCACAGTAGACGGATTTTCTGGAAAAGTATTTTTAGGAAAAGCAGAAAATAAAAAAGTAGAAGTTTTACCTATAATTGAAACCAAAACAAAAATAAAAGTTTTAGTAGATCTTCCAGAATTTGCAGGAAGAGCAGCAAAAACAAATGCCTATGGTGTGGGACTAGTAAGACTTGAGGGAATTATTGCCTCTTCAGGAAAGCACCCATTAAAATTCCAACAAGAAAATAAAATAGAAGAATATCAAGATATAATTTATAAAGGATTAGAAAAGATTTCAGAACAATTTATTGGTAAGGAAATCTGGGTAAGAACATCAGATATAAGAAGCGATGAATATTCAAATTTAGAAGGGGCCCCTAAGGAAATAGAAAAGAACCCAATGTTGGGAATGCATGGAATCAGATTCTCTCTAAAAAACCCAGAAATATTTAAGGCAGAGTTATTAGCAATAAAAAAACTTACAGAGAGAGGACATAAATTTGGAGTAATGTTCCCACAGATAATTTCTGTAAGAGAAGTTCAAGAAGCTAAGAGGCTAATGCAAGAATTAGGTTTGATTGAAGCTAAAGTCAAGGTCGGTGTAATGATAGAAACGCCAGCAGCAGCAATTTTAATAAAGGATATATGTGAGCAAGGAATTGATTTTATTTCATTTGGAACAAACGATTTGACACAGTACACCCTGGCAATCGACAGAGGAAATGAGCAGGTTCAGTACCTATATAATGAGATGAATTGGGCAATAAAAAAACAAATATCCCGAGTAATTAGAGAATGCAAACAACATAATGTAGAAACTTCCATATGTGGACAAGCAGGAAGTAATAAAGAGATGGTAGAATTCTTAGTCCAACAAGGAATTGACTCTATTTCTGTGAATGCGGATATTGCAAAAGAAATTTCAGAGTTAGTGAAAGAATTAGAGTCTAAAACCTGATTTGTAATTACTTCTTAGTTACATAAATAGAAAGGTTTAAAAGGATAAATACTTGAATAGATTTATGACACAAGTGGAATGTTGCATATGTCGGGATTGGAAAGACAAAGAGAAATGCAAGTGGTATACACCTAGCAGAGAACAAAGACAAGAATACTTTTTCAGAGAAAGAAAAAAGATAAGTCATGGATACTGTCCTGAATGTTACTTAATAACCTTAAAAGATGAGGGATGTAGTCCTGAAGAGATTTCAGAGCTAGTAAGAAGGGTAAAAGAATTCAAGGTTTAATAAAAAACCCAGATTTGCCTATTCACAAATTGATCAATCCTTTTTTCAATTATAGGAAATTCAACTAAATTCGAAGAATAAACCCTCAAACCAGTTTTCTGAGAAATTTCCTCCCCCGAAATTTGTATTTCGTTGAAACATGGAAATGTTATTGCAATTTTTGCATCCTTTTTCTTTATTTCCTTAAACTTCTTCAATAAGGGAATTATAGACTCCTCAAATTCATCTAAATAACTCTCTGCCTTTTTCCCTTTCAATCTTTTCCTCAAAACTTCTCCTAGGGAAGATTCTGCTACAATTGCATCATACTGTTTATTTTCCGCATTCAACGAGTTTATATTAAAGAATTTAGAACTTCCTGAAAAATTAAAATTCTTCCTTAACCAGACAATATTTTGATTCGCACCTCTTATTGCCTCAGAGTCTTTATCAATTCCAATAGAATTTATTCCCATTAGAATAGCTTCCTGAACAATTCCTCCCACTCCACAAAAAGGATCCAAAATCAAATCTTTTTCCTTTGCTCCAGAGAGATTTATCAAAATCCTAGCTAAACGAGGAGAAATCGCTAAGCTTTCCCTTCGGAATGGCTTTTGCATATCTCTTTTTTCAACAAGAGAAGAATCAAAGTTTTGTTCAACAAAACCAAGATAAATTTTTGAACCAACTCTTTGAGCAAGAATCTCCACATCTACATGTGGCCTAAAGAAACTCTCTCCAGATTGAAACCTGAGTTTCTTTCCAAAATTTCTTATTTGTGCCTTCTTTTTTTCTCTCTTAAACTTTTCTGAAAAAACAAAGCTATCTATGTTTCCCATAACAGAATAATTAAATTTATCTAACTCAATAAATTCATTTTTCTCTAAAAATTCAATTAGTTCTTTTTGTGTAATAAACTCTCTCAAACCTCCTAAACCCAAAATACCTCCAAACTTTTGGACATCTAAAAGAATTTTATCTTTTATATCCACGATTAGAAGATTCTCTTCAAAAAAGACTTCTTTAAACGAATTCTTTCTAGATTCAAGATAAAGATACAACTCTGCCCTAGAAAGCTCAGGGTTTCTACCTAAGATAAAAAAGTGTTTCATAGAAAACCCAGTTCAGAAGCACTTATAAATCTATTTTATTCTGAAATAATATGTATTACCATATAATTTTAACAGAAGAATGTAACTCTCGATGTAGATATTGCTATGAAAAAAGTTTCAAGGAATTTGATAACGGATTGGATAAAAAGTTTAAATTTTGCTTTCCGAAAGGAAATCCAGAATTAAATATAAAAAAATTGAAAGATTTTATCCTCTCAGACCCTGAAGCAGTTATTATATTTTATGGGGGGGAACCCCTTTTAAGAATAGACTTAATAAAAAAGATAATTGACGAAATACCTGTGAAATTCAGAATGCAAACAAATGCAAAACTCCTAGACAAACTCCCAACCAAATACCTTAAGAAGATAGATAAAATCCTAATTTCTATAGATGGAACAAAAGAAAGAACAGATTTTAATAGGGGGAAAGGAACTTTTGAACTAGTAATGAAAAACCTAGACAAAATAAGAAAAGAGGGCTATCGGGGAGAAATTATTGCAAGGATGACAATAGACCAAGATTTCCCAGATTTGTGCGAACAAGCAACATTTTTACATAAAAAGGGTTTTCAATCAATCCATTGGCAGATGGATGTAGGTTTTTATAAATTTGATTTCGATAAAAAGAAAATGGAAAAATTTTTCAAAGAATATAACTACCAAATAAAACAATTAATAAACTATTGGATAACCAAAATTGAAAAAGGAAAAGTCTTAAAATTCTATCCATTCCTAGGAATTGTTGAAAGCTTATTAAAAAAACAATCCACAAAACTTCGTTGCGGAGCAGGTCATTCTGGCTACGCCATAACTCCCGAGGGAAAAATTGTAGCTTGTCCCATAATGAACTCTATAGAAGATTTTAAAGCAGGAACGTTAGACACACCTCCTAAAAATCTAAAGAAATTTGATTGTGATGAAGAATGTTCCAAATGCAGTTATTATTCCCTATGCGGAGGAAGATGCCTTTATTGGAGAAAGGCCCAACTTTGGCCAAAAGAAGGCGATGAAATTATTTGTGACTCAATCAAGTTCCTAATTGATGAGTTAAGAACACAATTACCCAGAATAGAAAAAGCATTGAAAACAAGAAAAGTTTCCATCCAGGACTTCGAGTACGAGAAATATTTTGGTCCTGAAATCATCCCCTAATCTATATATTCAAGATTTTTACCATAATAAGAAGAAACGAAATGCGGAATGAGGGGCCGAGAACGAAAGCAAACAAAGCAGGTTTTAGAAAATATTTTAGTTTAAGAATTATCTCCTAAACCTTTAACCTATACTCGAAAACCTTATCATAAGGAACATACAACTCACAAGTCTCTTTTATCGAAAGACCTTCCATTATCTTCCTAAACAGCCTTATAGAATTTCCGTGCGCAGAAATCGCGACATTGACTTTTTCTTTTTTCATAAACCTTTTTAAATCTTTAACAAATGTCTTAACTCTTTTCTCCACGTCGGCAAAACTCTCCCCTTCTGGCGGGCGAACATTCCAACTCCTATGCCACTCATTAAACTTTCCTCCCCCATACCTTTCAATCACTTTTTTATGAGACAACCCAGATAGAGCACCATAACTCCTTTCAACCATGTGATTTGCCTCTATTAATTCTATACACTCTGGATGAAATTTTAAAACCTCCTTTAGAGTATCTTTACTTCTAGATAAGGAAGTCTGAAATGCAACATTTATATTCTTATTTTTTAATTTGTTCGCAATAATCTTGGCTTGTTTTATCCCTAAGGGGGTCAACTTAGAATCCTTCCAACCTGTAAAGATCTTATCCCTGTTAAAAAAGGTCTGTCCATGCCTAAAAACATAAATCTTCAACTCTTTTCCCATGAATATACAGAACAAACATGCTATAAAAAGCTTTTTATAGTTCAAATAACTAATAAATTCATGTGGTGGATAATTGGAGCAGTCATAATATTCCTTATTCTGGTCTTCCAGAAATTTAAGGGTGTTAAAGAAAATTGGACATTGGCACTATTCATAATCCTTATAGTCTTTATAGCTTTTTCAATGACCTCTATGATTCAATCAGGAAAGATGAAACTTGACTCTCCAGGAGCGATTATTAACTCATTGGGGGTCTATTTTGGATGGGTTGGAGAAACTATATTTAATGTTTGGGGAGTAGGAAAAGATGCGGTTAGAACTATAGGAAACACAATCATAGATACAAACAGAACAAAAGAAAGATAATTAATCTGAAATTCTCTTAATCCCTATTGAAATTTTCCCTAGTTCGCATTCGGAAAAGACATCATCTTCTCTCCTCGTCTCACGACATATCGCAACATAAGAAGCATGCTCCACCACCCCCCATTGACCTGAATTAAAGACAGGATATCTATTACATTCTTCCCTTGGACAATCAATCAAAGAATTCACACCCGAATCAACATCAACTTTGTAAATATTTATTGAAGCAACAGGCCAAAAAGAACTATAAATAGTATTAAAATTGGGAGAGCCCATAATATAAAGTTTATCTTCATCAACACAATTACTACTCTTATCAGAACAACTCAACTCAGGAAGTTCAGACCAAGAAACAAGCGCACTCATTACCTGTTCCCTCTCTAAATTCTGAGCAGAGAACCTCAAATCACCCATGCTAATTTGTAAAATAAACAGGCCAACCAAAACAAAAAAAATAACAACAAATACAATCATAAATGCCATCTGCTGAATTTTAAATTGTGCTCTCTTAAATTCTAAGACCAAACCTTGCATTGCCCCATCTCCTCATCTTCTTTAGTTATTTTTGATTGAAAGTATAATTCAACCAAGCCTCTATCGTTAAAATTCCTACTTAACTCAAAACTGATCTCCTCGATAACCTCCAAATCTGGTCCGACAGAAGAACTACAACTTCTAGAACTAAAAGAAGAAATCTTTTGATTGTATAAATTAGCTAAAATAGATTGCCTATAAAGTAATCTTCTCAGATTACAAAGATAACCCTCCTCAGATGCAAATATTGCAGGATAAACAAGATTCCCAACGTAACTGACTCGCGTTCCATCTTTTTCAACAGTTCCGACCTCATAGGCATTTTCACAAACATAAGAATTAGAGCAATCTGGCCGAACAATTACATCACAATCTCCGCCAACACCAAAACAAACACGAATAGAATTTTCTGTACAATTCATAGAACCAAACAAGGCTTTTTCTCCAAGAATCCCTAAACCTGCCCTAATATCCTCAAGTTGAGACTCATCTTCCATTCCAATAAAACAATACTCCTGAGCATCTATAATTATTGCGTCAGCAATTTTGAAAGCAAACTCAATTGGAACAGAAAAAACATTAAATTTTTTTCCTGCCTTATCTGAAACAAAAAGATATTTATTTGTAGTTTTAACAGAAACACCAAAAGATTCAAATTCTTTGCTCGCCCTATCGAGAGTCATAACAGAAATCTCGCTTGAACCAAAAGAGTCTGAACTACAATACTCCTCTAAAATTATTTCTTTAGAAGAACTAATCGTTGACTTTCTTGCAGAAGCAAAACCTGCTTGCAAAGAATCTGTAATAACTGTTAGCTCTTTTGCGATTTCACTATCTTGCGTTTGAGAGCTCGTTTTTCCCCAACGAACCGCACCGTAAATTGCCAAAAAAAGAATTGCACTTCCCGCAATGATTGCAAACAACCATACAAAACTAAAATCCCCTCTTTTATCTTTTTTTATCATATCCAATCAAGAATACTTGATTATTTAAAACTTGCTTTTAATTTTCCTCAACCCCGACACTCACAGAATTCTCATAAATTCCCTTGCTCAACAAAAGAGTTTCTTCTGAACTAACACAAAAAGGATTTTCACTCTCTAAAATTCTTTCCATATTCAACCCTTTAATCATCTTAAACTGAAATTCATAGGCATTCTCCTTCGGAAACATAAAAACATTAGCATCAGTAATATCATATTCTCCTATATTTCCATATTCCTCTTCGTCATTAGTTATTGGAGCAGAAAAATTAGCAAAACAGACCATTTGTATATTCTCTGGCAAAGAAATCTTAAAAGGTTCATCTTTTGTAAAAGAACTTACCTTAACATCATTAACCTTCCTTTGAAAATCATCATAAAAACTTCCTATCTGAATTTGTTTACTATAATTCAAAAAAAAATTTATTCCATAAATTGCAGCAAATATAAAAACCGCAATAAGAATAACAGAAAAGATAACTCCGAAAGAAAGATTGATGTCTGCTCTTTTATTTA
>CAZGZN010000008.1:0-19531 GCA_964530285.1 Candidatus Woesearchaeota archaeon | reverse complement strand
TGCCTTTAGAACTATTCAACAAGTCCAAAGGTCTATCAATTCCGTTAGCCATAAAATTAATCTATCCATCTAGTTTTTAAAGCTATCTAAAAAAGAAAAAAATAATTCGAAAGGTATTTAAAGCAATATTTCTCCAGAACAATATGAAAACTGGAAGAAAAATATCTGGCGGAAAATATAAGAAAGCAAGAAAGAAGAAAAAATATGAACTTGTAGGACAAGAGAGAGTAGTAAAACTTGGAGAAAAGAAAACAAAATTATTGAAGGTAAGAGGGGGAAGTAAAAAGATGATTTCTCTTTCACAAAACAAAATTAATTTAATAAAGAATGGAAAAGCAAGGGTAGTTGAAATTAAAGACGTTTTAGAAACTCCTTCTAATAGATTTCTTGCAAGACAAAATATCATAACAAGAGGAGCAATTGTGGAAACAGAATTAGGAAAAGCCAAAGTAACAAACAAACCAAGTCAAGAAGGAAATGTACAGGGAATTTTAATTGAATAATGACCGTCGATAAAATATTTTTCTAACCGAAAGGTTTAAAAAGCTTTAAGGTTTAAAAGCTTTACTATGGCCCCTTCTAAAAGATGCCCAGAATGTGGAAGTTCAAATTTGGTTTTTGATGAAGCTAAGAGCGAAATAATCTGTGGAGATTGTGGATTAATTGTCGAAGAAAAAATGGTTGACACCACCCACGAATTAAGAGCATTTGACAAGGGAGAAAAGAGATCTAGGGGAGGAGCTCCGATTTCTATGCAAAAGTTTGACAAAGGCCTAACAACCAACGTTGGAGAGATTTCAGATATTTATAAATTAGATTCCGGACAACAAACAAGAAAATATTTAAGAATCAGACAATGGCAAGAAAGAGTCTCTACTTCTATTGAAAGAAATCTCAGACAAGCAATGGCAGAATTAAGAAAAGTTTCAGCATATTTAGATTTGCCCTCGGTTGTTCGAGAAGAGGCAGCTAGAGTTTATAATTTTGTCCTTCAAAGAGGGCTAGTAAGAGGAAGAAGTATGGAATCAGTTATAGCCTCTTGTATTTATGCCGCTTGTCGCTCATATAATATTCCAAGAACCTTAGACGAAATCTCAATAGCATCAGAAGTAGAAAGAAAAGAGATTGGAAGAACCTACAGATTCATAATCAGAAAGATTGGAATAAGACCTCAACCAAGCTCTCCAAGAGATTACATTTCTAGATTTGGTTCGACACTTCATCTTTCTCCAAAAGTTCAACATGGAGCACATGTAATTCTTCAAAAAGAAGAAATATCAGAACTCATGTCTGGAAGAGGACCTGCAGGAATTTCCGCAGCCGCACTTTATGTTTCAGCACTTCTGAACGACGAGAAGAAGACACAAAGAGAAGTCGCTGATGTTGCAGGAATAACTGAAGTCACAATAAGAAACAGATACAAAGAATTATTAGACAAATTGAAATTAGAAGAAAAGATAAAACTTAAGGAAGCCGAAAAAGATAGAATAAAGAAAGAGTTAAGGGAAGCAAAGAAAAACAAAAAATAATTATGGAAATCCTTATTGTAACAAGAGATAAATCTCAAAAGATTCCAAAAGAACTAAATGAGTTGGGAAATTTAAAAGTCGTTTGGAAAAATAAACTCTCAAAAGAAGATTTTAAAAACAAAGAGATGATAATAACCCTTGGGGGGGACGGAACCTTTCTTTCTGCAAGTCATTTCTTAGAAAATCAAATAATTCTAGGAATAAACGATAATCCAACAAGAAGTGAAGGATACTTGACAACTACAAACCTCAAAAATCTTAAGAAGAAGATAAGAGATATAAAAGAAAAAAGAATAAAAATAAAAGAGTACTCCAGAGAGAATATAAAACTCTTTAAAAAAAAGTATTGCACTGTTACAGAAAGAGCACTCAATGAAACTTACTTTGGAAATTCTAATCCACATCACCCCTCCAATTATGAGCTAAGTTATAGGAATAAAAAAGAATTTCAAAGAAGTTCTGGAATTTTAATATCTACAGGAACCGGTTCAACTGCATGGTACAAGGCAATGGGTGGAAGAAAATACAGAAAAACAAAATCACAGCTAAGATTTAGAATAAGAGAACTATTTATAGGGAGGTTATTTAAATCAAGGATAAGGAAAGGAAGAATAAATCCCCATGAAAAGCTAACAATAATCTCAAAAATTAATCATGGAATTTTAGCAATAGACTCAATAAGAATTTATAAAATATCAGAAGAAGACAAAATAGAAATCTCTGTAGGGAAGCCGCTTAGAGTTGTACAATAAGTACTCCGATAGTTTTATAATACTATTTTTACTGAAATTCTTATCGGGGGAGATGCCGGAGCGGTCAAACGGGCCAGACTCAAGATCTGGTAGCGTAAGCTTACGGGGGTTCGAATCCTCCTCTCCCCATTACAAGATTCTCACCCTTCGCTCTAAGAGGTAGAGCTTCAGATACAGAAAACAAGAAGTTTTCTGTCCTTTCAACTTTTACAAGTATGAAAGCTTCGAATCCTCCTCTCCCCATTACAAGATTCGAAAAGTTCGAATCACTTCAACTGCTCACAAAAAAAGTTAAATTTTCCAAAGATTGCAAAGTAATTTTTTAGAAATCTCCTCGTATAAAAATATAAATCTAACTTCTCAAACAATCTCCAAAAACAGATTTCCCCTCAAAACGACAAACCCTCGGACTCTTGGTCCCTTCTCTATAAGTAATTATTCCTGATTCGACAGCAGTAATCTCATATTCAACTCCTCCAACATTCAATTTTTGTCCCCCTATCAAATCTACCAACGCAATGTTTGAATCATTTCTCTCTTCAACACTCAAATAAGAATCATCTTCTGGAGAATCAAGAGCTACCCTTAAAGCATTTGCAGTTGTTTTTAAACCAAGCAACTTCTCGATTAAGATCTTGTAAAACAAAGTTTCTAGGTAGTAACCATTCGCTTGGTGATAATCATAATAACCTCTTTCTTTAAGAGTTGAAATGTTCCCTAGAATAGAATTAATTGCTCCCTTATTCTTTAAATCTGTTCGAATGCTACTAATTAATTTATTACTTTCTAATTCATTCAAAGTAGAAGAAAGACTATTTTTATTTTTAATAATTTCTTCAGCTTCCTTAACAGTGTCCACACCATTCAACACACCAAGAGTATTTTGATTAACAGAATTTCTATCCAACCAACATTTAATATTAGAATTCCCACAATAACCTACCTCAACCCAATTATCATTCACTCCTTTTCCAGGATTCTCACTAGAACAAACCCTTACCAAACCCATTTGATAAATTTCAGGAGTCAAGGAAGAAGCAGCACCACTTTCTAAATTTAAAGAAGAAGTCATACCAAGAACAGAAGAACTTCCAGAAATACATTGCGCTTCTGTTTCAATATCTCTTTTATTTGCCTCGCTAACAACCTGACTTTTTGTTAACATCTCTAAACCAACATCCGAAGTAACCTGTTTAAAACCACATTTCTCCTGCCCATTAAGATTCACACAAAGCTGCTTATATCCCTGTGGCGCAGTAAAATCTTTAGACTCCGAAGCAAACTTGCCCTGAGCAATCGCACCAGAACCCACATAAACCTGGGGATTGTTCTGATAATAACTAGAAGTTGGAGGATCTTTTAAGTAGACCTGATAACTCACAGCACGGTCATTTCCTGCATAAATGTGATACAAAACCTTGTATTGAGATGTGGGTGGAACTGTTGCCTCAGTATATGGAATCTCCGAAAACTCCGCATAAAACTGCGTTGGAGAATCAACTTTAAACATCGCATCAAAGGCCTCGCCTTTTGTTGGGAAAGAAGTTCCAATAAACTGCCTACAAACTTCAGAACCAAACTCCTCAACATTAGAATAATTTATAGCTCCAACAAATGAAGTTCTTGCATACTGATTTTTGAAATAATTCAAACTACTATCCATATTGTCCCAAGATTTTTGGAAAGTAAGGTATTCTCCTCCACCTCTCGGTCTGAATAAAGAAGTTGGGTCCGAAACAGCTTCAATTAACTTAGGAACAACATTTCTTAAAAGTGGTTGAGCATTTCTCCAGAAAAATTCACATTTATAAATTGCAGTGATGTAATCGCAGATTCCAACATACTTCCCACTTTTCGTTGCTTCCTCCATACAAGCATATTGTGCTCTCAAAATAGAAACCCATCCGTCCAATCCAGCATGAACACCAGTCAAACAAACAGGAAACAAAACCCCTCCCTTCGCAGGATTTCCAAAGTTAGGAAGACATAACAAAAGACTACCTGCAACACCTGAAGCGATAACATTATCTACCTTAATTGAACCTCCGAAATCACAACGAGAACTAGGACAAATTACAGGATCACACACATTGAATAAAAGATTACATTCATCAATTGTCATAAAATCTTGACACTCCTCAATTGGTGCATCCGCACTATAAGGAGAACCAACATTTAACTTCAAGGTCTGTCCCCTTAATCTAATTTCTATTGTCTTTGCCCCTGCTTTAACTGAAGAATAAGCTCTTGCCGCTTGTCTTATTGCTTCTTGAGCATCATCTCCCAATCTTTTAACATCTGAAGCACTTAAAGAATTACATCCTGCGAAGTTATCCACATTTCCATAACTATTAACATCAAAGCTCTGACAAATATCATCTCCACCCATATTTTCTTCTCTACCATTTAATCCCACATTACAAACATAAAAAAATCTAACCGTTCCAGATTCTTGATAACCCTGAACTTCATTAGAAATTAAACCCCCCTGAGACTGAGAAACCTTGACATACCAACCCTCTTTCGCATCAAAAGCAACTATTGCAGGTCTTTCTCTATTTGGTTCATTCTCAAAATACCTAACTTCTAAATTAGAATAACTATTCTTACAATCCCCCCCATAAACAAACTCCATTCTTCCCAATGCAGTTCTTAATGAACCAACCCCAATATCATTAGGAGCATTTACTAAGTTAGAAATTTTAGACCACTCTTCACCACTTTGATTATAAACTTTGTCTAGATTCACATTAAATTTTCCCGATCCACTAGACAACAGTCCAACTAAATACACCTTTCCTTCATGAATAATCTTCTCAACATATTCTTCATTATCTAAACCATCTGGTTTTGATTGAATATTCTTCGCCTTCAATCCACTCACAGAATTAGAAATAAATCTCTGGTCATTTGTGGAATAAATTCTAACATTATCAAATCCGTTTATTCCTTTCTTTGCTTTTTGAGTTATAGTTAATAAGTCTTCATCGGATTTCTTTCTTCTAGCCAGAGCGAGCATATTCGCATCATGTAACTTTTTTAAATTACTCTTGATATTATCACTTCCAGCAAAATTCTTATTCAAATAATAATATCTAACATCATTCCAGCTAGAAACATCTCTTGCAAGAACACTGACAGATTCTCCCTCAATAGTCACACTATCTAAAACAGTCGTTTCTCCAATAAAGCCTTTCCAATCATCCAAGGTTTTATATTTCTTAAGAACTTCATTTGTTTCTGTAATTGCCTCCTTATATGCATCCACATCCTTTTCAATTGTAGAAGAGAGAGCACTATAACATTGAGTTCTAGAAACCGCAGCATTCTCCCCCTCTTGAATATCTGAATTACAAATATCCCTATAAATCTTCATAACCTCTTGTCTAGCCATTGCCTCACCACTAAATCCTGTAATCAAATTCTTGACTTGTAAACCTAAGCCAGTAAAGAAACAAACCTTCTTCCATCCCTCAAGCAAATTTCCGAAACTTTCCAATCTCTTCTCCCACTGAGCGATTGTTTTGTTTAATTCTTCCAGAGTTTTATTTGCTTTCTCAGGAGTTATCTCAAACATTCTCTTCTCTATTCCTATCTTAAATGTAAAATTCGCTTCGGTCCTTGCATTACTTTGCTCAGGAATTAAAGAAACATGTGCAACCTGTTTTGTTTCAACATCTCGAACCAAGAAAGTATAATTGCTATTTTTTCCAATCAATTTTGACTCTCCCTCGACAAGGGTAACTTGATTCGTAGCTGGACTGGCATCATTTCCTATATCCTCAAAATATTCAATAGTCACTCTGTTTTTCTCTATTTTTGTAATCCAAAATTGATTCTGGCCCGAAGAAATATTCTTTTTATTATACAGGCCCATTTTCCCATAACTAATTCCATTAACTAAAACTTCTGCAGTTTTATCTTCAGGATTAGAAACTCTCAATGCATCTAAAGCAATTCTATAAAATTCCCCGTTTATCTCCACTGTAACAGAACCATTTGTTCTATCATAAATCACAGAACCATCTAAATCTAATCTGATTTTCTTCGCATAAGAAGAATCTGGATACAATCTCAAAAACTTTTCCCTTAACTCATTTAAGTCGATTTCAGTTTTCAAACCCTTACCAACAAGAACATTAGTCAATTCAATTTGTTCTAAAAGCGCTTTCTCTGCAAACCTTTCCTCAAGTTCAAGAGATTTTGTTTGTGGAAAGAAATCAATGAGATTCTGTACGGACCCGTCATAAAGAGAATAATTTCCATTAATAGCAGATTCATCTAACTCATCATTAGGAGAAACATCCCTATCAGATAAATCATTAAAAGAAATAGAGTTAAACATAACATTATTATCACTCAATACCTGGCTATTTCCCCTGCCTAAAACAACAAACTCTGTCCCATTTTTAAGATTTGAGCTTTTAGCCAATGCAGAAATAAAACCATTCCAATCATTATAAGTCAATTCGGTTCTATCTATCCTAGCCAATCCTTCCTTTAATCTAGTCAATTTTCCTGCGTCAAGTGCGACATTATTCTCTTGAGAAAGTAAAACAACAAATTCCAATCTATTATTACCTATTTTAGACTTCGATTTAGCCGAAACATAACCAAGGTACCAATCCAAATTAGAAGAATTTCCCTCAACAACTTTTTTTCCTAAATCAAAAATAGAACTAGAATCTCCAACAGAAATATTTGGTTTGTAAGCACCGGACAAACTCAGCTCAACTTTTTCTCCCTGACAATTTAATCTAACTGAACCAATCTCCGCAGAGTTTATTGTAATAGATTCTACCCTACATCTTCCGTTCAAAATCTGACTATTTTCCCTAACCCACATCTTATCTTCTCCAACCCAAAGCAAAGCCATATCTTCGTCAGAAACAACCTCATTAAGTCTGACCCTAAAACCAGCCATACAATAAAAATTAGGAAGATAAATCAAATCACTAGTCTTCCCCTCTTGAAGTGTAACTTCTCTATAAGGTCTATCCTTATCATCAATATAAAGAGCAATTCTAGCCCGATCACTACGAACATCGGTCAATCTAACAAAACCCCTTCCAAGCCAAAAGCTATTTGCCGAAGATTCAGTTTCCCATTGAGAATCGTCCATGTAATCAAGATAAAAATCCGATCTTCCCAAACCAAAAGCTTGTTCAGCGTCATAAGAAAGTCTTGCAGTTAGATTCCCAGAGACCCATTTTGTCATAGAACTTTCATTTGGAGTTTTTCTCAGAATAATAACTGCATAACCAATATTATTTATAATAGGATTATTAAGAAGAGTATTGCTTATTATTCCTGCACCCGCATTAGCCGGATGAAATCTCACAGCAACAACCTCTTTAGGGTAACTTCCACTAAAGGAAAGAGATTTAATAGAAGCAATCTTGATTAAAGGATTTAATTGCACTGCAGACAACTTACAAAAGACAGGAACATTTTGTTCAGCAAGTAAATCGCTTCTAACAACTGCAGGAGTACATCCAGCAGGAGGAATCATAATTGCAAAGTCTGTAGCAGCCTCACAATTTCCAACTTTCATGTCATTAAGAATAGGCCAGAAATCAGAAAAGTCAGATGAAGAATAATAATTATCTAATGTAGGATTCATTGAAGAACTAGTGTACGCACTATTAGAAAAAGTTTGGCTAGATACAAAAGAAAAAACAACCAAAAATCCCAAAATCAAAGAAAAATATTTCCTAATCATTTTATAAATTCAATCTCGACAAAAGAATCCTCCAGTTTAATATAATTTTCTGTTAAATCCTCTAACTCGCTTGGATTGCCAAAGAGAGGGACATTAATATTTAGCTTTCTTGCATTCTTCAAGTCATCTTCAACAAAATAATCAACCGCGTTTCCACCCCCAATTAATGCACCTTCAATAGTTTGTTCAGGAATTAGAGTCTCAAAACATCTTTCTTCTTCAGAACCGAAAAGACCCCCAATACCCGAACTAGGAACATTGAAACATTTCTTCTCAGTATAAGAGGGAAGTACTAATGAAGCATCTCCAAAAACAAAAACACTTATATTGTAAAATCCCTCGACCAACTCAACACTCTTCTGCTCAGGATATGCAACAGAAGCAGAATAATCATCACCATCAAACCTAACAATAGCATCCCCTGGAACATTTCCCAAATCTAAAGGAACAGAATATTTTTTCTTCAAGACTAAACTAACTTCATCTTCTTCATTTGTAGAGATATAAGCACTCCCTCGAGAATATCCCTCCGCACTTGCACTAACAATCGCATTAATACATGGTGGAGCAAGACCAATCAAGGAAGCCTCCCCTCCTGAAATTTCAGTCCTCCCTAAAGAACAACCACTATTCAGACAGCTTATTGAAATATCCGCTTCAACAGGATTCAAATAGATATCATAGCTGGAAACTTTTAATTCCTGTATTCTATTACCACAAACATCTAAATTAGAATCTAAATATTCCCCAGAATAAACTGCTTCTCTTGGTTGATTTTTTCGAATTATGACACTAACAGGAAATTGAAAAGTTTCTTTCTCATCGAATATTTGGATTAAAACAGGAAAATTCATATCATAAACCAAGTGATAAGGAACATAACAAAAACCTAAGGCACCCAACCCTTCCTGTAAACCTACTGGTTGAGCAAACTCATCACCGTAAATCTCAATCTTTGTTGGCCAGTCCGTCGAATAAAGAAAATTAACATTCTCTTTTACTGAAACCCCTATGTCTTTAACAAAATAATTTTCATCTTTTACTTGATGATAGCTTCCCTTAAGTTTAATATAAGGAAGATTATTAGAAATTGCTTCGGATAAATTTTTCTTTATCTCTTGGAAATTAAAAAATGTTGGACTACATTTTAAGTCAACACCAGTAGTTGGAGCATAGAGTTGGAGAACATCAAGACCATAAAATTCAAGAAATAAATTCTCTTTTTGATACTGGTAAATATTTTTAGCAAGACTATAAAATCTTCCAATTTTAGAATTAACTCTCACACTATGTTCTTTAATTCTAGAAAAATCTTCTTCAAACAAAATCCTAATTTCATTATCTAGCTCAACATCGATTTGGGTTTCTCTAATCCTTACTTGTACAGAACCCCTATCCACATCAATTAAATAGCCCTGATCCTCAAAATCACTGAAATCGCATCTTTGAATGTTATTGCCAATATAATTTTCAAGTTGCTCCTCAATACTCCTTAATGTCGGAACCTTTTCCCTAATAAGATTATTCCCAGAAACATAAAACCAATAAGGAACACCTGTTCCCAAGAAATTTAATTGGGAAGAGAAGGGCATGTAGTCTGAACCTGCTTCAAAATCTGGAAGCTCAATATAACCTCCGCTTGAACCGATAATTGCAACTCCCTCTTTTGTTATCCCATCTATACAATTAAGATAAGAATCATAAACCAAACTAACCTTTTTAGGAACCGTTCCTCCAGAATAATTTTTAAAAATAAAGAAACCCGCAACTCCTGCAACTAAGATAATTGCCAAAATAATAAACAAAGTTAATTGTCCCCTTTTACTCGTGAATATCATATGAATCTTAAAAAACTAGACTATATAAATATATTTATAAATGAATAGAACCAATCAAATTTAGGCCCCATAGTCTAGTGGTAGAACCTGTCCTTGACGTGGACAAGGCCCAAGTTCGATTCTTGGTGGGGCCATATATTATATCTCAAAAAGAGATATGATTCACACTTAGAATTAAATGTTTAAGTTCGATTCACTCACATTCGATTTAGGAAGAATGGGAGGATTAGAAATTTTTCCTGAATTTATAAGTTGGTGGGGCCATTCACATCAAGCGAAATGAAAATTGATGGAACTGTTTTAACCAAGAAAAAATAGATCTTACATATAAATATTCGTTTTTTTTTCAATTTCGGTTTTATTACTAAAAATTAATGAAATCACAAGCCAAATCTTCTTGTTTTTACTCCCGCTAGATCAAATAGTTTCTTTGAAGCTTTAACCGCATCACTATCTGCATATTTATCTTCAAGGTAAATAACCTCAACAATTCCTGCCTGAATTATTAGCTTTGCACATTCATTACAAGGAAAAAGTGTAACGTATATCTTACAATCTCTCGTCTCTTTTGTAGAGTTCAAAATTGCATTGGGTTCAGCATGAACAACATAAGCATACTTTGTGTCTAAATACTCTCCTTCTCTTGCCAGGGGGAACTTTTCATCATCACACTTTCTAGGAAATCCATTGTATCCTAAACCCACAACCCTTTTTTCTTTATCAACAATACAAGCTCCGACTTTTGTAGAAGGATCCTTACTTTTTCTTGCAGCAACCAAAGCAAAAGTCATAAAATATTCATCCCAACTCATTGGAGGAATCTTAGAACAAATATCTGAGTAAAGTTTTTCAATCTTCATCTCAACTTCTTCCAAACTTCCATCATTAATCAAAACAAATTTTGCCATAGCCATACATTTTCCCACACCCTGGCCAAATTCTTTTTCTCCGATTCCTTGATCCTTTTCATCAACCAAAATAAACTTCTCCCAGCTAATAGGATCGCTCTCCCTATTTCTAGAAATCATTCTTTCAAATCGAACATTCTTTGGTGCATCAACAGCAACAAGAAAAAATTCTCTAAGATTTTGTCCTAAAAATTCAACCTCTGCCGGATTTCTAATTCCATCCACAACCGCTTTTTTATACTCCTGACTTTTTATCTTTCCAAAAACCCTCTTTGCCAAAACATCAGAACCCTTTTCCTCTCTTAATTTGTTCCCCCAAATTTGTAAGTTCTCCCGAGTTATTTGAATCTTATTTTCCTTTAAAATTTCTCTTAACTCATCAGACAAAGAAAGATAAACAAAACCTCTCTTTCTTAAAAAGTCAGAAACCACTCCTTTTCCCGCAGCCAAACTTCCAGTTAATCCAATTATCATAACGAGACAAAAATATTTATTCTTTAAAAAGAAATAGTTAACTCAAAATATATATTCATATCCTAACTACTATCTCCTCAATAAACCCTTGCTCAACCAGAGCAGTTTCAACTTTCTTCAGTTCGTCTTCAAAAACACTCTTCTCATTAGAAAAACTCTCATCGATAAACTTCCCATGATTTTTAAAACCCTGTAGACAAAACCTTCTTATTTTCTTTCCAATTAAAGAATGAACCCACTTAACTGCTTCTAAAATCTTTTCTAGATTATGAAATCTCCCAACATAGGTTGTTCTAAACTCATAATCCTCCAAAGAAGAAATAATCTTAATACTCTCCTCGATTTTGTTTAAATCAACATTGAGATTTACAACTTTTTTATAATCTTCTTTAGTACCTTTAATATCCATAGCTACATAATCAATTAAACCTTTCTCAATAAATTCTTTTAATCTTTCTGGAAAACTACCATTAGTATCTAATTTAATAAAATAACCCCTACTCCTAACCTTTTTCAAGAAATCTTCTTCGAGGGTCATTAAAGGTTCTCCCCCTGTAAGACAAATACCTTCTAATTGCCCTTCTCTTTTTTCCAAGAATTTTAAAATTTCTTCTTCCTTTAAATCTTCAGAAGATTCCTTAAGAACCAATTCAGGATTATAACAAAATCCACATCTAAAGTTACATCCAAAAAAAAATATAGTACAAGCCAACCTCTCAGGATAGTCTATAAGTGTAGTCGGCTGTACAAACTTAATCTTCATATTTTAAGAGCGAGAAGAGTCAAAGGTTTTTCTATCCTTAAACTCTGCTGCTTTAGCATCATTCCATTGTTGAATAGGTCTTATATAACCCACAACTCTTGAATAAACTTCGCATTTAGTTTTCATTCTTCACCTCCTTTTTAGGTTGAATAGTTTGTACCTCTCCAACTGCCTTATCCGATTCTTCAATCTCCGCACAGATAGGACAAAATTCATGCTCCCCAGCAATATAACCATGAATTGGACAAATAGAAAAAGTAGGAGTTATAGTATAATAAGGTAAACAAAAACTTTCAGCTATTTTTTTAACAAGTTGCTTAACACCTGATTTTTCTAATTTCTCCCCAAGAAATGCATGAAACACAGTTCCACCCGTATATTTTGTTTGTAAATCGTCTTGTAATTCTAAAGCCTGAAACAAATCATTTGTATAATTTACAGGTAACTGACTAGAATTTGTGTAATAGGGGGGAGCACCGAAGTCCTTCACTTCTTTTTCGTTAGCAACAATAATTCTTCCAAACTTCTTCTTATCTAATCTAGCAAATCTATATGTAGTACCTTCTGCAGGAGTTGCTTCAAGATTATAAATATTTCCTGTTTCTTCTTGATACTCCTCCAGTCTTTTCCTCATAAAATCCAAAACTTCTAGGGCAAATACTTTTCCCTTCTCAGAAGCAATATTTTCCCCAGGCATAAAATTTACAATTGCCTCATTCATTCCAAGCAAACCGATAGTAGCAAAATGGTTCTTCCAATATTGACCAAATCTTTCCTTTACCTGCCTTAGATAAAATTTAGAATAAGGATAGAGGCCATTATCCGTTAATTTTTCAATAGCTTTTCTTTTAATTTCTAAACTCTCCTTTGCAAGTTCCATGAGTAATTCAACCCTATTCAGAAAATCTTCCTTAGAAGATGCAACAAAACCAATTCGAGGCATATCTAGAGTTACAACTCCAATCGAACCAGTTTGAGGATTTGCACCAAACAACCCCCCTCCCCTCTTTCTTAATTCTGTTTGATCCAATCTTAATCTACAACACATACTTCTAGCATCTTCTGGTTTCATATCTGAATTAACAAAATTAGAAAAATACGGAATTCCATATTTTGCAGTCATCTCCCAAATCAAATCATAATCTGGATTGTCCCATTCAAAGTCTTTTGTAATGTTATAGGTTGGAATTGGAAAAGTAAAAACTCTTCCAGAAGCATCACCTTCCAACATAACTTCTGCAAATGCTTGATTAAAAACAGCCATCTCTTTCTCAAATTCTTTATAAGTTTCTTTTTGTATTTTTCCACCGATTATAACTGGCTCATCCTTCATATAAGAAGGAACTTTCAAATCCATGGTAACATTCGTAAATGGTGTCTGAAAACCAACTCTTGTAGGAACTGCAAGATTAAAAACAAATTCCTGCATAATTTGTTTAACTTCTTTATAAGAAAGATTATCATATCTTATAAAAGGTGCAAGAAGTGTATCAAAATTAGAGAATGCTTGTGCTCCCGCAGTTTCTCCTTGTAATGTATAAAAGAAATTTACGATTTGCATCAAAGCAGTTCGAAGATGCTTCGCAGGTCTTGATTGAACCTTGCCTTTCACACCAGTAAAGCCAACCGAAAGCAAATCCTTCAAATCCCATCCAACACAATAAGCACCTAACGTCCCCAAATCATGAATATGCAAATCTCCTTCTTCGTGTGCTTTTCTAATCGCCTCTGGATAAATTCTCCTTAACCAATAGTTTGTAATAATCTTTGTAGCAATATAATTATTTAATCCTTGAAGAGAAAAACCCATATTGGAGTTTTCTTTGACCATCCAGTCATCTAACCCAATATAATCTTCAACTGCTTCAATTGTATCAAACAACCCCTTCACATTTCTTAGCTCATCATGACTTTGCCTATAAAGAATATAAGCCTTGGCAGTTTGATCATGTCCCTCTTTAATCAAAACACTTTCCACAAGATTTTGTACATCATCAACAGACGGAACATTTGTCTCACTAAATTTCCCCTCTAACTTTCCAATAACCAAATCTGCAACTCTTTGTGCTTTTTCTCTGTCCTGCCCCCCAACCGCCTTCACAGCTTTCCAAATAGCTTCAGAAATTTTCTCAGGATTAAATAAGACAACACTCCCATCTCTTTTTCTAATTTTTTTTATTACCATTATTTCTTTTTCTCCGCCAATATCTTTAATTCTTCTTTGAAGTCATCAAGATCTGCAAATTCCCTATAAACCGATGCAAATCGTATATAAGCAACCTTATTCAATTTCTTCAGCCTATCCATGACTATTTCACCAATTTTGGAAGTAGAAATTTCTTCATCCTTAGAAACCCTATAAATCCTTGATTCAATCAAATTTATTGCTTCCTCAATCTCCTCGGTTGTAGTAGGTAATTTTTCAAAAGATTTAAAAATTCCTCTCTTTAGTTTTTCTCTATCAAATCTTTCTCTCTTTCCATCCTTCTTTACAACAGAAACATTCATCTCAAAATGTTCATAGGTAGTAAATCTCTTACCGCACTTTAAACACTCCCTCCTTCTCCGAGTAATTGCCTCACTATCTCTTTTATCCGTAACTTTCGTATCAGCATTTTGGCAGTAAGGACATATCATTTTGTCATTTTGGGATAACACAAGATATTGTATCCAAGTGTTTGTTAAACCACAATAAATTGTATATGAGAAAAGATTCTTTATAAATCTTTGTTACCACTTTTTATTGTTTTAGATTATCCGAACCTCTTTTCATAAAATTGAACTATTTCCTGAAAAACATCTCTAGGAGAAGGCTCACCATTTACATAGACTACACTTTCATCCCCAATTAAACCAGGCAAGACATTCTCAAGTTCCAAATAGTTTATTCTAACTTGTTTATTGAACTCTAAGTCCCTTTCAAACTTTCTTAATAGTTCTCCTCTCCGCACCCTTCTTTCCAAAGCAATCTCTGGAGGAATATCCAAAATAAAGGTTAAATCAGGTATCCTAATATCTTCTGAACGGTTTGCATTTGCAATATCTTCGTAAGAGATACCTTGAGCATGTTGAAATGCAAAAGTACTATGATAATACCTATCTGAAATAACATGAACGCCTTTCTCTAATAAATGATTAAAAACAGTATTGTGAATCCTTCGATTTTCTGAAAAACAATTTAAAGCTTCTAGCTGATTTTTATATGGATCTCCATCCATTTTTAACATCTCTCTTGCTCTTTTTCCCCAAAACTTATCAAAAGTTTCATTCGGCTCCCCTGTGATAAAAACTGGAACTGCTTTTCCCAACCCACGAAGATAATGTTGAAATTTTGTAATCTGTGTTCCTTTTCCACAACCATTCAAACCCTCGAACACAATAAATTTTCCCTCCTCAATCATATTAACCTCTCTAAATATTTAGAAGGACCAAAAGTGCACCCGCCCTTTTTACAACCCTCTGGAACACATGCCGGAATTCTAAGTTTTTTGATAGAAGGAACATATTGAGAATATCTTTCCAATAAACTATCAACAACTCTTGCAGTTTCTAATTGAGCAAGACCGCATTCCCTTTCCTCCGTTCTTGCAGGTAAATTGTCTGGAAATCCTCTTTCCCCAACATATAAAAGTTGAGCCTGTGGAAAATCACTTTCTGCAACAGATTCTAAATCTCTTAACCACTCGGAATTTTTTCCCGCAGCTTCTACTAGCCTAGGAATATAAAAACCCCTCCTAGCACCCAACTGAAAACCATCTGAAACAGAGTAATTAACAAGCCTGTGTCTATGTAGTTGGGCTAGAGAAGCAAAACTAGAATCATAATTTGTAGAATAAACATCCTCTCCAAAAACCTCTTGTAATGGTTTTCTAAAAAATTTCAGGGGAATATTTCCTTTCATCCTAACCTGTGCCTCGTCAATTACCCACTTTCTTATTTCTTTAGAATCGACAAAACCCTGCATAGCACTTGCTAATCTTGATTTAAATTCATCCGAACCACCACAGTGCTCTGCAATAAAATCCTGGAAATGATGATATACAATATTCATCTGTCTCCAAGTTAACGAATGAGTCATCTTGGTGGGAGTAAATACAGAAGTCATATATCTTGCATTCTCTTGGGCTAATTTTTCCGCAGTGCTCTTTTCAGTCGGCTTTCTCCTAAAATAAAGCTTTGGAAATTCATCTTCAGGGAATCTTCTCAAAATTCCCTCCAAGAACCATTTATCCCATTTCTCATAAAGAAACCTCTGTGTTTGCGGAATTCCAGACATTACAGTATATCTTGCAGATTTCTCAGAAGTGGTATACATTCCTTGATTATTGAAAACCATGGCCAATGATTTTTCAGGCCCGTCTAAATAAAAGTTTAGAACAAAATGATCAAAAGGACTATGATGCCCTCTACCAATCAAACCCCTAACTAATCCCTTTTGAAAACCCTCTTCCAAAAGTTCATCCCAATCTTTCTCACTGTAACAAATTCTCGCATGATTTTGAACCCACCTCTTTGCAGTCTTTTGCTGAGTAATATTCTTCGTAGATCCTACCAATCGAACTTCCATAAATCTTCAATAAAAAAATACTATTTAAACATCCATCTTCCTAAAAGTATATAACTCCCAACAATCACATTTAAAAAGAAATTCACTAGAAAGAAACAAAAACCTTATAATCTCTAAAAACTAAAAATAACTATGTTAACTAAAGAACAAGCAAATGCAATTAAAGAACAACTCTTAAAACAATTAGATAGTTTTCCAGAAGACAAAAGAGAACTAATAAAAAATAAAATTCTTTCAATGACTCTAGAAGAAATAGAAGAATTTGTAAAACAAAATCAAATGAATCAAACAGAACAAAAAAAACCAGAAGAAAATCAAATCAGTTGTGTCTTCTGCAACATCTCCTCAAAAAGAATTCCCTCATTTGTTCTAACCGAAGATAAAGATAATCTTGCGGTTCTAGAATTGAATCCACTAAGTAAAGGACATTCATTAATCATACCAAAAGAACATTTAGAAACAACTAAAATTCCCTCAACAACCTTCAAGATTGCAAAGATGATTGCATCCAAAATAAAGAAAAAATTTAAACCGAAAGAAATAAAAATTAGCACAGAAAGAATAATGAATCACGCACTAATAGAAATAATTCCTTTGTATGGCACAGAAACAGAAAGAAAAAAAGCACCTGAAAAAGAACTTCTTGAAATTCAGAAACAGGTTGAGATAATAAAAAAACCAAGAATAAAAAAGAAGAAAGAAACAACAAAAGAGAACCTCCCTAGATTTAAACCAAGAATTCCCTAGAGAACTGAAAATCAATGAAATCAAGAACCTTCAAGCTCTCTCAGTACCGAATTTACCAGTGGAGAATCAACACTAGAAGGAATCTGTGTGGGTGGTGTTTTTAACATAAATTCATAAACTCTTTTAGAAAAATCAACCTCTCCAGGAACAACAACTTCCTGAGAAAAAAGATAATTCTTAGCCCACTCATCTAAATAATCTTTACCAAGAGAAGAGCAAACAAAACCATCATAAACAATATTCCTCTGTAAATCTCTTGTCAACATCTTAAACTCCATTAAAATAAAGAAAACTAAAAATTATTTAAAAGAATAATTGTCCCCAAATATATAGATTAAAAAACGAAAGTTAATTAAAGCCAAAAAGACTTTTTAAGTTAGTCTTTCTAAATCCAAAACAACCTAGAAACTATTTCCAACACGATTCCTCGAGAATAAAAAGCAATCCAACTAAATAAAAAAACAGGAGCATAGGGGATCCCATCTTTAATTTTTATTTTTCTTTTGTAGTTTCTCAAAAAAGAAATATCATCCAATGAAAGACCCTCAAAAGAAGATTTAATTGTCCTATTCTTAAAACGAATATTCTCCTTAATCCAATCTCCCTCCCTCAATTCCCTAGGAGAAATCTCTCGGGTTAAAGAGTTTTTTTCAATTGTCTTACTAAATATATATACGAGATAAAGAAATAAAACAAAAATAGCTAAAACAAAAAATACCTTCTCAACTAATCCTAAAATCAGAAAAACAGCCAAGATAATTAAAACAAAATAACTTTTCTTAACTAAAACCAAAAAATCTTTCCCATTTTTCTCAAAATCTTTTAAGAACAAACCAACAATCCAGAAAATACCATAAATTGCCCCTATGAAAAGCATAGCAACACAAAAGAATAAGACATTCAGAAAACTATTTGTTAAACTAAAAGAAACTAACAGGGGGGTCGTAGCAAAAAGAAGCTTACAATCCCCTCCTGCAAAAATTCTAGAATAGTAAAAAACATAAGCCAAGAACAACATAAAAAAAGTTAGAATTGCAAAGTTAGTCAAGAAAGTTATTTCATCAAAACGAAAAACATTTGATAGAACAAATAAGAACCCCGAAAAAAATAAGAATAAATTTAACCAATTATCTACCTCTCTCCTTTTCAAATCCTGTAAAAGAGCAATGAAAAATCCTAAAACAAAAAACCAGAAGAAAAAGTTCATTTCTTACTCTCTAAAACTTCAGAAGAACGAAACTTCCCCCCCTTCTTATAAGCCCTTAGTTTTCTCTTTACCTTTAGATCTTTCTTAGTTTTTCTTTTATCACAGTATCCATAATCCATAACTAAATTAGAAAAAAACAGTTTAAATATCTTACTTAACTGAATTTAAAGAATTAAGTTTTTCTTGAATCTCCCTTAATTCATCATCCAACTCATCAGTTTTAGAAACAACCTTCGAAAGCTTAATCGAAGAGTCTCCTTCGGTATAATTTACTGATATCTCTAAAGTTCTTTCAAGCCTCTTCATATTCCCAGGACTATTGATAACTGGAATAACGCTTTGGGTTTGATAATAAAATCTTAAAACATCCGAAAGATTTCTATATAACTGAAGCTTCAAAGAATCTTTCTCTTTTTGTAATAATTTTATCTTATTGATAGTTTTAACACACTCAAGAACCTTAACTTGCGCGCGAAGAAGATTTACCTTATTCTTCTTATAAACCCCTTGGACAATCGGAAGAAAAACAGGATCAATCTTCTCAACAACCCTTCTCTTTCTGGGTACTTTTTTTCTTACCATGTTTACAACCTACTAAAAACAGAATCATTAATTTCGTCTAAATACCCTTTAATAACTTTCATATCTTGTTTCCAAGAATCAATCTCTTCATCTTCTTTTTGCTTAATCCCACCTAATTTAGCCAAAACACTTTCCATATCCCTCAATTTCTTCTCAATCTCAACAAGATTTTTCTTTGCATCATTAAATTTATCTATTCTAACAAAAAATGGTTGCTCTTGAGAACTTTGTTGTCCAACAGAACCAACATCTTGGCTAACAGAATTAACATTCAGAGGATTATTAACCTGAACAGAAAGCTGAGCCTGCGAACCTGAATTCACTTGTTGAAGAGAAGGAATCTCAGGTAAACTCTCCTCTTTTTTTGAACTAAACCATCCCATGATCATCTAAGAAAGAATCTGTTTATAAAGATTTGGTGTAACTTTAAAATTAATACAAA
>CAZGZN010000007.1:0-20129 GCA_964530285.1 Candidatus Woesearchaeota archaeon | reverse complement strand
TAGAAATATCTTTTAAACCTTTGTATTAATCAACAATAGCTGTATGCTTGGCCTCCACACTACCTTCAAAACTATGGATTCAGTTTTGAATGGGACAGAAAATTTAGATTTTCTGTATAGGAGCTTAAATAAATCAACTAGAAATATCTTTTAAACCTTTGTATTAATCAACAATAGCTGTATGCTTGGCCTCTTTCAAGAATTAAATATCAACTTCCTCAACCCTTATAAACATCTTATTATACCAACAAATATGAAAAAATCAACTGCTTGGATTCTTTGGGTAATCTTAGTTCTTTTATTAGTTTTTAGTCTTGTAAGGATGTTTTTGGGAACAGCATACTGGATTTTTTATGCAATTTTGGTAGGAATAACATTTTATTTTACTAGGAAGATTCACCAGAGGCATCTTTCCCATTAACTTCATATTCAACATTATTCTCTAAAATTTTTCCCGCGGATAATCTCTCTATAAATTCTTCTTCCGGTTCTAAATCATCTATTTCTTGATATTTTTCCATTTTAATAAAAATTTCATTGAACGGCTCATATTGTTTAGTAAATATCTTCTCATGATTATCTAAATGAAGAATTGGAAGGAATGTTGCTAATTTTTCTTCCCTAGAGGGGGCTAGCTCGTGGAATGTCACTTCTTCCTTCGACATCCCTTTTATGTGTTCAGTTATCCTAGAAAGGATTTCTTGTATTCTATCTCTCAGAGGAACTCTTCCCTCCCTTGGGAGAGTAGAAAGTGCATTTTTCTCTGCTTGTTTAGAGCGAATATCTTTTCTGATTCTTCTAGTCTCTGTTTCTATTGCTTTATTCAGTGCAGACATAAGCTCCTGAAGGGTAATCTTCTTAAAACGAGGAATCGGTGTTCTCGGAACAAGTAAGGGGAGCTCATTTTCATCGAGTTCTATTCTTTCAAGAACATATTTCTTTTCTTCTTTTTTTCCGTAGATTGACTCATCAAGTCTTTTTATATAGTCATTATTTAAAATTTCAGATTTAAGCCTCAATAAGAAAGCACACGCATGTAACACTTTAGAGGAGATAAAGAAGTTTGCCTCTTCTAATTTTTTTATAACTTCAAGATATCTTTCTGCTAAAATTGCAAGGTCAATATTCCAAGGATCCAACTGCTCTGTTTTGATTAAATCATTCAAAATCGCTTGCCAACTTAACTCTTCTCCAGTAATGAGGTCATAAAACTGCTCATGATTAATCTTCTCCTCTGATTCCATGAACTAACCTATTTAACCAACTTAATAAGATTAATTGTTTTTGTTCCAAGGAGCATGACCAAACTGTACTAATAGGTCTGAGTCACTTTTAGGAACATCACAAGAACCGAAACAACTTCCCAACCATATTTTCACATGGGATTCTCTTTTCAGAGTTCTTTTAGAGATTTTTTTTATCTCCTCAACAATTTCTAGAGAATGCTGTTTAAGTCCATCTGGAAATTGAAGGAGAATCGTTTTTGGTTTTTGGTTTTTAATCTGGTTTTCTAATTCAATGAAATCTTTTTCTAGATGATACCTTCTCTTGAGGGATTCTAATTGTTCTTTCATATACTATCTTAATGTGCAACAATGCTTTTATATCTTTCTGAGCTAAAGAATAAATGGGCAGTCAAGAAACTCTCCTCAGTCGTTTAGAAGTTCATGAAAACGAAGGATTAGTCGCAGGGTTTAGGGGGTTAGGTACTATTTATTTTCCAGATTGGCTCAATACCTTTTGTGTTAAGTTTGGGAGAAGATGGGAATTAAAGACAAAAAAGAAACTAGAAGAATTTAAAAAAAATTTGAAAGAATCAGATACGAAAGAACTTATAGATACAATTCAAGACTCTTCTAGTTCAAGAGTTGTTTCTAAGGATTGGTTAATTTATCAACTTGATCTTCCAATCAAATCGAGGGGACTAATCCCTACAACAACTATAACTCCCCAATATACAAAAATCGCTAGATTTAAACTAAAATCTCCATGGCATTTTATTTCTCTTCCTGAGGAACTTAAATATGGGTTGGAAGTTAAAAGAGAGCTAGAAAAAGAAGTTATCCTAGCAAGGCAAACTCTTGCAGAAAATTCCTCTCCCTCCCTAACCTCTCGCATAATGAATATTCTCTTTCAAGAAACATCCCGCTACAATGGAAAAAACCTGGATGAAATTCAGAGCTCTATGACCTCTAGAACAAAAGAAAGAGTTCCTCAAGGAGTATTTGATAGGATGATCGAAACTCAGCAGATAAGGGGTGTAACAAATTCCAAGATAAGAGATTTCGGGGAAATTGTTCTTCGAAAGGAAGGAAATAATTTTACAGGATTTCAGGTAAGTGCGAGGGATTGGAATTTTCTTCAGCAAGGGAGGATGATTACTTTAGAAGAACTACTAAGCAACTCCATTTTATTTCTAGACATAGAGGTTCCACTATTCAGAAAAAAGGATTACACCATAAGCTGGATTGGTTCTTCTTTGATTCAGAGAGGGTTCCCAGACTATAGGATAGATACAATACACGACTTAAACACGGGGAGAATGGAGGATTTTAGTATAATTAGTCATCTAGATGAAGATTCCCAGATAGATTCCTTTAGAAAAAGGATTGCACAAGAAAAACCCCTCGTTTGTGCCGCACATAATGCTCGTTTCGATTTAGTCAAATTAAGAGAATCTAATACAGGTTTCAAAATTCCAGATGAAGATGGAAAAGAAAAACCTCCCCGATATAAGGTGACTACTCCTTCCCTTGAGAGATTAGGAATATCAGATATGGTGGTTCTAGATACTATGCGTTGGCAAAAGATTGCAAGGAAATATGATTGTAACGCAAAACTAACGATGATGGTAGGTGAAGAGAAATCTCTTTCTTATTCGGAAATGGAACAGATGGAACAAGGAACAACAGAAGATAAAAAAAGAATTGCAACCTATCTAACAGGAGATATTAGAGGGCCAGTTGAAAAAGTTTTACTTAGTGGAGATTTCAGAAATAATTTAGAGGATGTTCTTTTTATTGCAGGATGGTCAAACGTTAGTCCTGAAAGACTTCTTCACTCAACAAGATGTATAAATGAATGCCAAGAGAGATTATACTTTCGGGAGCTTGGAATTTTTCGAGAAGAAATTCCTCCCAATTTAAGAACTACACAATTCCAAAAAGAAAGAGACAAGGCAAAAGATGCATTCAGAAGATTAGTAGTCAATAAGGGGATAAAAAGGAAAGATTTTTCGGAGGGATTATTCAAGGAGGTTTACAAAGCATATATCCCTGTAGGAGATATGTTCCGAGATCTAGTTATTTGTAGATTCCCTCAAGCAGAGGAGTTTTATAATTATAGAGATAGTCACAAAAACGACAAACAAAGACTCTTCTTTTTAGATCAATATTCAGAATCCTTGGCTGAATGGATGATAGAATATTATGGTTCATTTTTAATTTGGGCAGAAAAGTTTAATAGTTCAAAGGGAAACTTAAAAACAAAAGAAGTATCAGAAGCTTATCATTATTTTAAATCAATCGCACAAGAAAAGAGAAAAAAGGCATTTAATTTCTTACAAGGAGGAAATCTCACAGTTCCAGAACTTAGAAAGATTTTAGACTCAACACCCCTTCATTTTCAAAAACAAGAAGCGATACAAGATTCAGAGTTAGTCAAAATATTCAATACATATTCTCGGATGAGGAGAGCCGAAAGAAGAATTATTGGAAACTTCGGGGTTTTTCCTAGTCAAACTTCTTTGGGGCGTGCAGGTTATCTTCCAGAAAAATACCAGATAATCAATGAGGTGTTAAGAAGTAGATTTGGAGAAATAAATAATTTTATCTCAGGAAATTCTCTAGAGGTTGTTGCACAAGAAGGAGAGTTTCTTTATCTATCTGGAAAAGAAGAACCTCTGAGGGGGCTAGATTGTCCAATTACTCTCGTAGATAAGATTGCTAACTTATTTGTTTCAGACAATCCTTATTATAAAAAAAATGGTTTTTATTCTCATCTAAAAATAACCGGGGAACCTACAGCTCATCTTACTTCCTTTGAGATGGAAAACTTTGGGTTGATGTTGGATTCTCTCGTTTCAGGGGATTTTTCAAGAGCAATAGGGGTCTACACTCTCGCAAGGGATAAGTTGTCTTACTCTGGAAAAATACCTGGGGAGAAGTTTCTTTTTCATATTAAATCTAGGGATAGGTACTCTGTGTTTTCTAAGGATTTTCGGGGGAGATTGTATTTTGTTGAATCTGAAGACTCGGTTCCTCAAGATAGCGAAGTTTTAGAAGAAAATGGGAGAAAATACTTTATAGAATCTGAACAAAGAACTTGGATACTTCCAAAGGAACAAGTTCTAGAGAGATTAGATACTTCAGTTTATCTTGATAGATTTATAAAACGTGGAAGAGCAATTTTAAAACCTGTTTTGAGAGGTAAAAAGGAAAAGTTTGAAGAAGGACAAATGCTATTAAATCTTAACTAAAAATTTTTTGGAATTTTCCATCTTTAATTATCTTTTTCATTTCATCATTTATAAAATACGTTGATTTTTTCCCAGAGTACAATAAAAAAAGATTTTCTTTAGCTCTAGAAACAGCTACATAAAAGAGCCTTCTTTCTTCCTCTTCTTTATCCAAGTCTTGTCCTTTAATAAATTCTAAAATGGGATGGTCTGATGCCTTACATGGAAAGTTTTGTTCATTACAACCCAAAACAAAAATCGTTCTAGCTTCCAACCCTTTTATTGCATGAATTGTTGATAAAATTACTTCTCCAGGTCTCGGATCAGCAGAACCCCTAGTCAATTCATCGGATCGGACCAAGTGAGGAATTTTTAGTAAACCTAACTTTCTAGAGAGTTCTGTAAGTTGTCTGTTTGTCCTAGATAAAACAAATATTTCATTTTTATCTGTATCAGTTTCAAGTATTTTTTTTATTACAAAGTCATATTCCTCGTTTTCACTATCAAACTCTACAAGGTTAATTTCTCCTTCATTTCCTAAATTACTTTCCAAATCATCTAATCCGAGAGAAGATATAGTCGAATTCATAAAATCCACTATCTTCTTTGCAGAACGATAATTTTTGTTTAATCCAATAACTTCTGCCTCAGGAAATTTCTCCTGAAATTTCAGTATATAATTAATATTTCCTCCTCTCCACCCAAATATAGACTGTCTTGGATCCCCTACTGCAAATAAATTATTCGGAGAAAGCAAGTCTAACAATTCAATTTGAGCATCATTTACATCCTGATATTCGTCCACCAAGATATGCTCAAATTTTGGAATCCCTTCTTTATTTTGGTTAAAAAATTCAAGGCAATCAACCAGTTGGTCTGTAAAATCTCTCAACCCCTGAATTTTCATATGATTCATTATGTCTAAACAAACTTGATAAATAATTCTAGCATTTTGTTTGTCTTTATCTATCTCTATAGAGAAATCATAGAGCTCTTGTTTTTTAGCTTTAAAATATTCTATAATTGAGAAGCAATCATTAAGAAAAATATTTGCAAGTTTATCTGGTTCTTTTACTCTTTTTTGGTTTTCTGAAAAATATCTATCTACTGCACTAGAGATATCTAATCCAGATTTTGAAAGAGCCATAGTCAATGCAAAAATTTTGTCCGAATAAGACATAACTCTCGAGCTTCTTTTATAAATCTTGTTTGCATTTTTTCTTAATATTCCCTCACTAAACGAATTGAAGGTTTCTACATTTGTTCTTATCCCCAGATCAAAAAGTCTAGACTCCATCTCTTGTTTGGCTTTTCTAGTGAATGTAATTGCAAGTATCTTATTTTGGGGCACACTCTTATATTTCACAAGAAATTCTATTCTCTTAACTAAAACAGTGGTCTTTCCAGAACCTGCACCAGCAACACAAAGAATCTTTTCTTTTTGACTAATTATTGCTTTTTTTTGAGGGTCATTAAAATTCAACAAAACAGAATCAAGTTCTTTAAATAACTCTCTTTCTTTAGAGGTTATTTCTGATAATTTTAGGTTAGTTCTATTCTTTATTTTCTTTTCGTTCAGTTTAGGATCTAAGAGCTCTTGACTTCCCTTAGATGTTATTGCTAAGACTTTTAAAAAACTATTTGGGAGTGTTGTGGAATCTACTAATTTATTTGATAGGAGATTATCAATTATTGCTCTAATTTCTCCCTCAGACTTATGGCTTAAACTTCCAAAATTATGAAAATTAAATAAATTATTCTTTGTAATAGACTTATTTTTTATTCTTCCTTTTAAAAAATCAATCAAAAGGTTCTTACCTACCACAAAAGGTATTTCATTCAAAGACTTCAATACAAACAGATAATCTTCTTTTGATTCCTCTTTTTTCTCTATCATATAAAAATTCATCTCTTAGGTTATATAAAGTTTTCCAAGAGTATCTTTAAAAATAGTCATTTACTATATAAACTATGCAAATTCGACAACCAATAGTAACAGTATGTGGTCATGTAGACCACGGGAAGACATCCATTTTAGACAGACTTAGGGGAACTTCTATTCAAGAAAAAGAAGCAGGGGGCATTACTCAAAAGATTTCTTTTACTACATTACCTAAGGAAAAGATTATTGAACGTGCAGGAACTCTCCTAAAAAAATTCAAAATTCCTCTTGAAATTCCGGGCTTTCTTTTCATTGACACACCAGGACACGCCGCATTCACAAATCTAAGAAAAAGAGGGGGAGCACTAGCAGATTTAGCTGTTCTTGTAATTGATATAAACGAGGGGATAAAACCTCAAACTGCAGAAGTTCTTAATATTCTAAAATTAAACAGAACTCCTTTTGTTATTGCTCTAAACAAACTAGATAATGTTTCGGGTTGGAAAACCTCTGAGAGTAAGCTGGTTTTAGACTCAATAAACCGGCAAGGAATCAATGTCAAGCAAGATTTTGATGAAAAGTTTTTTACTATAATTGGAGCATTACAAAGTTATAAAATCGATCCTGAGTTGTATATGAATATATCTGACTTCACAAAAAATATTGCTGTTGTTCCTTGTTCTGCAAAAACAGGGGAAGGAATAGAAGAATTGGTATCTGTACTCTGTGCACTTTCTCAGAAGTTTTTGAAGGAAAGATTAAAATTAGGGGAGGTCGGAAAGGGAATTATCTTAGAATTAAAAAAAGAAAAAGCCTTCAATCACATTGAAGCAATTCTCTACGATGGAGAGATTGCAGTAGGGGCCGAAGTTGCAGTGGCTTCTATTGGAAAGATTCAAACAGGAAAAGTAAGAGGATTAGAAGAGTCACTTCCATTAAATAGGGGATTCAAGAATCAGGAAAAAATAATTGCTGCGGCAGGAATAAGAATTCAAATGAATCTCAAAGAAGATATTTCTGCAGGGATGCCCTTTAGTGTTATAGACAATAACCTTGAGGAAATAAAAGAAGAGTTCGAAAGTGAGATATCTGAAGAGATAAAAACAGACACCTCTGGAATTGTTGCAAAAGCTGATTCTCTTGGAAGTTTAGAAGCACTTCTTACTCTCCTTAGACAGGCGCATATAACTGTTTCAAGAGCCGAAATCGGGCCAATAACAAAAAAGGATTTAACCTTTGCTTCTTCTCTTCCAGAAGAAGAAAGGATTATTGTAGGTTTCAACGTAAAGCAAGAAGAGCAGGAAAAAGATGAAAAAGTAGGAATCAAAATAATTTGTGAGGAAGTAGTCTATAAATTAATTGAAGAAGTGGAAGAATATAGGCTGAAAAAGAGAATTGAGCTGGAAAGAAAAAAATTAGACACCTTACCCTCTCTAGTCAAGATTAATATACTTGATTTTGTTTTTAGGAATTCAAATCCAGCAATCTTTGGAGCGAAAGTAATCGGAGGTCTATTAAAGAGGGAAATAGAAATGATAAACAGCTCTGATGAAAAAATCGGAAGGATAAAAGCAATTCAACACGAGAAGAATAGTATGGATAATGCAGAAAAAGGACAAGAAGTAGCAATTTCAATTCCAGGAATCACATTTGATAGGCAACTTAAGGTAGGAGAGAACTTATTCTCAAATCTTTCTGAGTTTCAGTTCAGACAATTTAAAGAGAATAAAGATATTTTAACTTCAGAAGAAAAACAAGTTCTACAAGAGATCGCCTTGATAAAGAGGAGGTCCCAAACAACTTGGGGAGTCTAAATGAATAAAACCAAGATAGACAGGTCACAATTAAACTATCTCAAATCTTCCCTATTTTTTAGGTACGAACGCGAACAGGATTTTAGAATAACTGAATCTATGAAGTATGAAAACAAAGAAAGATTTCAACACGCCTTTAGTTCAATATTAGATTCTCTTGAATTAGATCTTGAATCTTCTAGGATGCAATATCCTGTAAGGACAATAGAAGGAATAAACCCGTTTATTTTTGAACCTGCAGAAAACTCTCCATTTCCCCAAACCGAATTTGAACTTACTCGAATATGCAAATCCTATCAAACCTATTTGCCCCCCCGATGGGTAAAAAGGGTAAAGAGAAATATAAGGGCAGTTAAAACAGGCATAGGTATTTCCCCAACAAAAGAGGAGCTAACAAGAATTGCAAGAGAAAGTTTAGTTGAACAAATTGAACACACATTTATGAAGGGGTATCGCTTCTGGTTAGTCGGAACTCTTCGACAAGAAAAAGGAGATTCCATGGAGGTTATCCCTAGAGTATTCTTTCCAGGAATAGAAATGGAGGACCAAACAACATTTCCCGGTCTAATTAAGTGGTTTGAAGATTCAAATGCTTATTTTAGCCGACCTATTTTCAGTCGATTTCATTTCCTAGGGGATGATTAATTCTTTCCAAGAATAAGTTACTTTCATAGAGTTTGCAACTTCTTTTTGTTTTTCTAATATGCTATCTAATAAAACCTTCTCAGTAGAATATGCATGATCCTTAGAAAAATATATTTTGCCCCTACTTTTTCTGAAATTTTCTAAGGCCAATTTCATTGTTTTTTTCGGACCCATAATTTCGATATTCTCTTTTGGTTTAATAATTAGATACGCCTTTGCAAGATTTTTTCCTTCCACCAAGAACTTTTTTCCAATAACCTCTTGCTGTTTTTTATTAAGTTCCTCAACAATAAAATTAAAAAATTTTTTCATCTTGGTCGCAGCTATGTCTTGATTATCTCGAGAGGTTTTCATAATAAATTGATAGACGTTAACGGATTCATGATTACATCCATTTAAAAATTCATCTAAATTAAAATCTTTAGTTTCAAAAAATTCTTTAGAGGGTTTCTTCAAGAATTCCCTTGCAGCAATCTTAAATCTTTCAAAACTCTCTAAACTTAATCCTGCACAAACATTTCTGTATTTATATGTCGGATCTATCAAGACTAGAGGGGAGGTCAACTTTGCAGAATTTAATTCCCTAAATGCTTCTCTTTTATTCTTAAATTTCTTTTCCACGTCAATAAATCCTTCTTTTTGAATCTTTTTCAACAATCTAATAAAGTTTCTGTAGTGAATGGTAAGTAATTCCAATGCATAACCCGAGAATCCATTAATATAACTTTCTGCACCATAGACTTCTTGTGCTATACAAAACTGTTTTGCTAATCTAATCTCTTTAGCTAATAATGGATTCAATTTAATCTTTTCAGAAACATATTTAACATGGAGTGGTGAAAAATCACTTGTGTTTTTATTCTGGAAATCTTTAGAAACCTTGACGATGGGTATAAACTCAAACTTAATTTCTTTGTCTATCAATTGAAAATACTCTCTAGAACCATGAATTGCAGATACCTTAAGTCCCGTTTTCCTCAACAAACTTCCAAGCTTTTTAGTTTCACATTCCTCATCAAAAACTATAAACAAATCAACATCTTGGTCTCTTCTTCTTATTAAAGTATTCTTAGCTAAACTCCCTCCAAGAGTTATTTTTTCTCTTTTCAATTTTTTTTGGATCTTCTTTACTATTACCCTTACTTTTCCCTTCAATTCAGACAATTCTTTTGGTTTCAAGGAAATATCTTCAGAAACCTCTTGGAGCAATTTTTCTATCTTCATCATAACCATTAGGAAGTTAGTTCATTTTTAAATGTTCAGTTTGTCCTTTTTTCCAGGGCCTATTGAGTCTAAATCTATAATGTACTTTCCTTCTTCGAGTTTAATTACTACGGGTTTTCTATTCATAAGTGAGACAATATCTATTTCGAATTTACCTTGGCCAAGAATTTTAATGGATTCTATATCTAAAATTACGGGAGACTGTTCATCTTCGATTTTTAGAATATCTCTAACATCTTCCTCAATCTTATCTTTTTCTTCTTTGCTAAACTCATTCAAATTTAATCTATCTTGGTCCTTTCTTGACTTCAAATTTTCATCTTTTATAAAAAAGAAAAACTTGCTCCCACAATTTGCACAGCCCTCTAATATTTCCTTGTTTGCTTCCTTAAGAATTCTTCCACAATGAACACACTGGTGAGCCATACTATATTAAATATCTCTTTGTTTATATATGTTTCTGATGATTTTATTTTGGTAAATCTTTTTAGCTTAAGAAAGTTTTATAAACAGTATTTACCCAAGATAAATATGGTAAAAAAAGAAAAAAGAGGGCTTTCACCAATTGTTGCAACCGTCCTCTTAATTGCTCTTGCAATTGTATTAGCTATGATTGTTTTTCTTTGGGCAAGAGGTTTTATTTCAGAACAAATAGAAAAGAGGGGAGAACCAATTGATCAAATCTGTGAACTTGTTAACATTCAGGTAGATTACTCAAGTTCAGGTAGCAATATTGAATTAATTGTGGTAAATATGGGTTCTATTCCTGTTCACTCTGTAGAGGTTAGAGAAATTGACGAGAGTGGTTCTTCTTCAATAAATATCTGGAATATTAGTGCAAACACTCTTGGGCATAGTAGCCAAAGAAGTTTAGCTATCTCACCTAATACAAAAGAGATAGTTATTTATCCAAGGATTATTGGAACAGTTAGAGGAAAAAGCGAAAACAAGGAAGCAACTTGCTTAACTAAAGGAAAGAGCATTGAATGGTGATGAAAGGGGGTGAAAAATGGAAAGAAAAAAAGCTATAAGTGACATTGTATCAACAGTTTTAATAATTATGATTGCGGTTGCTGCAGTTGGAATAATCGGAGCAATTGTTGTACCTATGGTAAGAGACAGTCTGCAGGGGGGAACAGGTTGTTTGAACGCATTGAATGATGTTTCCGTAGAAACAGATGGGACTTGTTTTAGTATAGGTAATGAATCTTGTGAGGGGTCAAATTGTTCAAATATTTCAGTTCAAGTTAGAAAAGGCTCAGATGCAACTGTTGTTTTAGAGAAATTACTAATTCAAGTAATGGATTCAAGTGGGAATTCAGAACCAGAAGAAATTAACTCAACAGAAGTTGCTAAACTTACAAATGGAGGAGTTAGAACATTTTTAATTGAGAATGTTAGCAATAATGCAGTGTCCATTACTCTTGCACCTGTGATAAAGGTTGGTAATAAGGCAGTTCCTTGTGATGCTGCTTCAGGACAAGTTACATTAGTCTCTTGTGCTGCATAAAACCAATTTAATATTTTTTTATTTTTTTATATAAATTTATTTTAAAAAAGATGGAAAGAAAAAAAGCCCAAGTATGGGTCGAAACGGTGGTGTATACCCTAATTGGGATTTCTATAATCGGGATTTTATTGGCCATTGCAAAACCAAGAATAGAGGCTATTCAAGATAGGTTAATCATTGAACAAACAATAGACTCCTTAAATCAGATTCATACAAAAGTCTTAGAAACACAAGATGCTCCTGGAAATCAAAAGGTTATTTCAATGAAATTATCTAAGGGAAAACTAATTCTAGATGGAAAGAATAATTTGATCTCTTGGGAAATGGAATCTACATACGAATATAGTCAATTAGATTCTCTCGTTAGTCTGGGCAAAATTTCTGTTATTACAGAAGAAGGTAACCCCTTCAAGGTTAGTTTATTGTTGAATTATTCAGAATTGGATTTATTAACTGATGGAAAAAATGAATCTTTTAAATTGGAGGAGTCTCCAACACCCTATACATTGGTTTTTCGTAATGAGGGTTCAAAAATTAATATGGAGGTAAGAGATTAATGGAGGTAAATACAGAGCCTAAGATTTCTAAGATTATCTCTCCTGAAGATAAAACTAAAATAAATTTGAGGTATGCTCTGATGCCTCCCTTTGCATATGTTCACATTAGGTGGGATACTCAAAAACAAGAGGTGCTTTACGATTTAGAGGAACCTCATCTAACTGATTCTGAAAAAGAGGTTTTAAACAATCTAGAAAAAACTATAAGGGAGATGGTTAATTTCTCTACAGAGGTAGGAGATAATCAAGAACAGATTAAAAAAATGATAGAAGGGGCCTTAAGAAGTTTGAATATTAAACTAGACAGAACCTCCGAGGAAAAAATGTTTTATTATATTTATCGAGATTTTGTAGGTATAAATGAAATTGAACCTCTTATGCATGATTATTTCATTGAAGACATTGAGTGCAATGGAATTGATCAACCAATTTATATTGTTCATAGGGTTTTTAGAAATTTAAAAACAAATATTAAATTTACAGATGTTAATCTCCTAGCCAACTTCGTAGAAAAGTTAGCACAAAAGTGTGGGAGATACGTTTCCTATGCAGACCCTCTTCTTGATGGATCTCTTCCCGACGGTTCAAGAGTTAATGCAACTTACACAAAAGATGTAAGTTCTAGAGGACCAACATTCACAATAAGAAAGTTTACCAAAATTCCATGGACTCCAATCAATCTAATAAAGATGGGGAGTGTATGCCCTGAAATGCTAGCTTATTTTTGGATTATGATGCAATATAAATTAAATATCTTAGTTGCGGGAGGAACAGGTTCTGGAAAGACTACACTCCTAAACGCAATTGCCTTTTTTATTCCTCCAGAAGCAAGAGTTGTTTCAATTGAAGATACAAGAGAATTAAATTTACCTAGGGAAAACTGGTTACCCTCTGTTGTTCGAGAGGGAGTTTCTTCAGGGGTTGGAGAAGTGGACATGTTCTCTTTATTAAAAGCATCATTCAGGCAAATTCCAGATTATGTTATAGTTGGAGAAGTCAGGGGAAAAGAAGCATCAGTATTATTTCAAGGGATGGCCTCCGGCCACTCCTCTCTTGGTACAATTCATGCAGACTCTTTGGAGGCAGTAATCAGAAGGTTAGAAACTCCCCCTATAGAACTTAGTCCCTCGCTAGTAAATGAGCTAGATGCCATTGCAGTGATGTCTCACGCAAAGATGGGAAATTCAGAAGTAAGACGACTTAAAGAGGTGGTAGAAGTAGTAAATGTAAACTCAGATGGCACAGCAAAGAGCAACATTCCTTTAATTTGGGATCCTGCAAAAGACAAGTTTTATTACAAAAAAGAATTTGCTGTTTTTAAAAAGATAGAAAGAAGAAACGGAATCTCTTCAGATAAACTGGTGATTGAATTAGAAAATCGAACAAAGCTACTAAACGAATTAGCAAAAAGAAACATTGTTGAAGTAGACATGGTAAAAAAAATATTTGCAGATTATCTAAGAAATCCCTCAGAGGTTTTAAGGAGGTTTGGAATTACCCAATAATTCCTTTTCACATGGAAAAAACTACAGAGAAATCTGGGAAGAGGATAAGTTATCCTGACAAGGTTTTTGCGAATTTTTTATTAGGTAAAGAGAGATTATTTGAGGAAATTAGGAAGGATTTACTTGGGGCAAATATGCCTGTTTTGGTAAGAAATTATATTTCTAGAACTTTATTTTTTACTTTAATTTCTGCTCTTCTTGGAATTGCATTAGGAGTTTTAACATTTGTTTTAATTAAAAACATACTTATTTCATTAGCATTAATCTTTTTTATCCCCTCAACCGTTTTTATACTATTCTACTCTTATCCTGCGATGTTAAAAAGTTCAACGGGTAAAAGGATAGATGAAGAATTACCCTTTGCTACTATTTATATGGCAGCAATATCTTCTTCGGATTTAGAACCAACAAAGATGTTTCGCCTTATTGCAAATTCAAATGAGTATCCTTCAATAGGGATTGAAATGAAGAAAGTTGTAAATCAAATAGACCTCTATGGATATAACCTCGCCACCGCACTAACCAATGTGGCACAAGATACAAAAAGCGAGCGTTTATCAGAACTATACTCTGGAATAGCAGTTAATATAACCAGTGGAGGTTCTTTGAAAAACTACTTGGAAAAAAAAGCTGAAAATCTTTTAACAGATTACAAATTAGATAGGCAGAAATATAATTCATTAGCTGAGACATTTATGGACATATACATTAGTTTGTTAATTACTGCTCCACTCATCTTGATGATAGTCTTTGTTGTTATGAATATGACAGGGTTTGAGATAGGTATTTCCATGATTGCAATGAACTTAATTGTCATAACTTTAATAGCAATCCTTAACATTATTTTCCTTTCAGTATTACATTTAAAACAACCAAAAAACTAAAATGAAAAAAATAAAACTACTTCCAATAGCCATAGGCGCAGTTACAATTGCTCTGAGTTTTATTCTCTTTCCTAAAGATCTTGCAAATTATAGAAATCTTGTTGTGGTGTTTGCTTTAATCTCAATGACTACTCCTACTGTAATTTTCTATGCCCTAGAAATTAAAAAACAAAAAGAGAAGGATCAAAAATTCCTAGAATTTATCCGAGATGTCGTAGAAGGAGTAAAATCTGGAACTCCTGTAAGCAGAGCTATAATAAATTTGAAGGAAAGAGATTACGGGGCATTAAATCCTCACGTGGAAAAAATCTCGAATCAAATTTCAATGGGAATCCCCCTAACTTCTGCATTAGAAACTTTTGCATTGGATACCAAAAGCTCACTTATTATACGATCTGTTAGTTTGGTATCAGAAGCAAATAGATCTGGGGGCGAAATAAACACTATTTTAAATTCAGTTGTTTCTTCTGTAAACCAAACGGAAACAATTCAAAAAGAAAGAAGGGCTTCAATATTTAATTTAATTGTTCAGGGATATATAATCTTTCTTGTTTTTATCATAATCATTTTAGTTTTAGAATTTTTTTTAATGCCTCTCATAGATGGACTAGGTCCCATAAAAGACTTGAACAATGTGGGAATATCTCCTTCAGATTCGGATAAAGATTTCACCCAACCAATCTTCTTTCTTCTAATAACTCAATCTCTTTTTTCTGGGCTTGTGATTGGTAAACTCGCGGAAGGAAAAATTGTGGCGGGAATTAAACACTCCTTTATCCTAGTTTCTCTTGCTCTTTTGCTTTTTAGCATAGCAACTCTAATCTTCGGAGGATAAGATATTTAAACAGGAGAAATCTAGTCTTTCTATGAATAAAAAAGGGAGTTCCCACTTAGAACTAATAATTGCCTTTGGCCTTTTTTTAGTCGTGACCTTGTTTTTATTTGTCTATCTTCGCCCTTTAGAAACAAATAAACTTTCGGACATAATGGTTGTATCTCTAAAAGATTCTTTTTTAGATAATGTTAGCACGAACCTCATAACTGTTTTTGTTAATAATAGTTGTGCGCCTACAGAGATATCTGAACTAAACTCCCTTCATCACAGAGCGAGAGATAATTACTACTACATCCTTTTTTCTGATGAATTTAGCGATAAATTAGATAATTGTACAGATCCTGTGGAGATAGGAAGTGTTTCTCCAGAGCAAGTTCTATCTAATAATTCTTTAACAAAATTAGAGGAGGGCTATTATTCTAATTATTCTCTTTTAAAGGACAATCTTCTGGTGCCCCAGGTTCTAGAATTTGAGATCTACAGCGAAGATGGAGAATATACTCTTAGGAGGGGGGAAATTGAAGATGTTGACATAATCTCCAAGAGATATCTCTTCAAGGTTTTGTATTCAAACGGAACTTTAACAAATAAATATTTTATTTTTAGGGTATGGTAAAAAATAAAAAAGGGTGGTTAAGAATATTCGAGGCGACTATAGCAATACTACTAATATTTGGTGCAATTCTCTTAATTTACCAAGGAAAAAGAACAGATAACGATACTAGCTATATAAAAGACTTACAAGGGAATATCCTTTCAGAAATTGCCCAAAATAATTATCTAAGAATGGAAATAGTAAATGATAGTCTTGAAAAAAGAAATGTAACTCAATTTATAAGGGAAAGACTTCCATCAAACTGGGATTTTAATTTTAGTATTTGTAATGTTACGGGACTATGTGAATTTCAAGAAGAATATCCTAATACAGATGTTTTTGCTCAGGAGAGAGTAATTGCTGGAGTTCTCTCAGAAGACCAGTATTCAGAAGATTGGAGAAGAATAAGGCTCTTTGTTTGGAAGAAAAGTTCCTAATTACGTTAGCTATAAAAAGCTTGGATTCTTTTTTAAGTTATGCCATTTGATGTAATTGTGGGGAGAGGTGAAAGTGATAATAAAATTCTTGGGAAGAAAGGATTAGCTTACATTGGTAAGAGTTATGTAAACATGGAAAATTATACATCCTTATCTAATCCCATTTATTTAGATATTTCTAGAAGTCATGTTTTGATGGTTGCAGGTAAAAGAGGTTCTGGAAAATCTTATACCCTTGGTGTCATTTCAGAGGCTATTTCCGAGATGCAAGGAGAACAAGACCTAAATATTTCCTCCTTGATCTTTGATACTATGGGAATCTTCTGGACAATGAAATTCAAGAACTATAAAGACAAGGAACTCTTGTCTAGTTGGGATCTAGAACCAAAGAACATTAAAACAGAAGTATTTGCGCCTGCGGGTTATTTTCAGGAATATGGGGAAAAAGGGATTCCTGTTGACAAGGAGTTTAGGATAAAACTTTCAGAACTTAATGCCGAGGATTGGATTTCTTTGTTTGAATTAAATTTTATTCAGGAGGAAGCAGTTTTACTTTCAAATATTATTACAACTCTGAAAGAAAAGGCAAGTTTTAATTTTGAGGATATATTCCAAGAAATAGAAAAAGATAAAAGAACTCGTCAAGAAATAAAGAACTCGGTTGTTTCACTTTTTGAAGTTGCAAGAGCTTGGAAAATTTTCGACGAAAAAGAAGGAACACCAATAAAGGACTTAGTCAGGGCAGGACAAACGAGCATTATTGATTTATCTATGTATTCTTCTATTGGAAGTTTTAATGTTCGAGCTCTAGTTATTGGTCTTGTCTGTAAGAAACTCTTTATTGAAAGGATGGCTGCTAGAAAAGAAGAAGAAGTAATCTCTGTTCAAAGAGGATTAAGCTCTAATTATCTATCGGGGGGAGGAGATATGCCTCTCGTCTGGATTTTCATTGATGAAGCCCACGAGTTTCTAGTAAAAGACGGAAGAACTCCCGCATCCGATGCTCTAATTCAACTTCTTAGGGAAGGAAGACAGCCTGGAATTTCCCTTGTTTTAGCGACACAGCAGCCTGGAAAGATTCATACAGATGCAATGACCCAATCAGACATCGTTTTATCCCATAAACTCACATCAGAAGCAGATGTTCAAGCACTAAATTCCATAATGCAAAACTATGTTTATGAGGGAATAAAACAAAAGATGAATACTCTTCCAAAGCAAAAAGGCTCTGCAATTCTTCTTGATGACAATTCAGAAAGAATATACCAAATGAGAATCCGCCCAAGATTTACATGGCACGGCGGAGAAGCTCCGAGTTCTGTTAAATTCTAGTCCGACATGCCTGGCATGGTGAGCAATTCGCTTCGAGCAAAAGTTTTTCATTATATTATTTTGCGAGATGCAAATTGGAGAATTTCAACGTACTATTCATATAATAAGAATCATTAAGCTAATTTCTTCGCTAAATCTGCTAGAGAGTTAAATAGTTCCTTATCTTCGTCCTGATTGTTCAACTTAGAAGAATAGTAATAGTTTCTTGCGGTTTTATAATTCTCTATTGCTTGTTTCTTCTTTCCATTTTTTAAATCGTTTTTTGAATTGAGAATAATTGATTTTAACTTTGTTTTTTTCTCTTCTAAAGATTCTTTGTCTCGTTTAATTTTTAAGAATATAAAAACAGCTAAGCCCATAATCAAGATAAAAACTATTGTATAAATGATATAATGAACCCATTTAGGGAGGGAGATTTCACCAGAAGAATCCTCTGGAGTTTCACTCGGAGTTTCATCTTGAGGAATTTCACCAGAAGTGTAAGATTCATTTATGGATTTCACAGAAATTTGAGCATAATAACTTGAAATTTTTTTTGTATATATGACTTCTAGATCATAAATGTTATCTTCATTAACATCTACTTTCAATGGCTCATTTAAGTTTAGAATATACTCTTTTGGTTCGGATTGAACTCTTATTTTAATGCTGTCATTTAATATATCTATCAATGTAAGTGTGTGATTTGAATTTGCTACATTTAGTTTAAGGGAGTCCTCTCTTTTCATTCCCCTAGTATATCCTGCCTCCAAGGAAGTTTCAGAAACTTGAAAAGAGATAGGTACTGTTGAACCTCCCCCAGTAGATCCTCCATTTTCTTCAGGACTAACCGGAGCAGAATAAGAGGTTACAATTTTAAATTCTACCTCTCCTTGATATTCTATAGTGTGTTTGTTTTGAGAAGCCATTGAAATCCCTGAGGGACTAACCATACTATTGTTAATTTCATAAAGTGTCAATGTAAGATAAGAATCAATTAATGTAGAATCCCAAGTTAATGTCACATTTCCACTATTATTTGAATCCGCGGAGTAAACAAGATATATTTCCCTAGATGTGTTTGAAATAGGATTCCAACTATCAACGACCAATCTATCTCCCGAAACATTAGAATAAAGAACAGAATAGTTATTTGGAGGAGAAATAAAAATAACATCGTTTGAATCTAAATCAGAAGAAGAGCTTGAATTTGTTTCTAGAATAAGCGAGGCAAAATTATCATTAAGCGTTGCATTTATTTCTAAACTCATAGGACTAGCAAAACTAAACAAGAATAAAACTAATACCAACAATACACCTCTTTTTACTTCCATACTTTTTTCAGGATTTGTTTGTTTTTAAATGTTTTGTTTCCCTTAGGTAAAATACAAAAAATGGGAATTCGCTTCGCACAAATTCCAAAAAACCCCTCGGAAAATCTTAGATTTTCCTTAATTCAAAAAATTTCCAGTTTTTTGTATTAAAGAAAGGGAACTCTAATACACAACCAATTCAATTCCATCAACCTTTGACCTTACCCAATAACTTTCCCAGCTGTTCAAAAATTCATTCGCACCAACTAAAGTGTAATTTGTCTCTGTTGAATTGTGTTTATAGATTATTTCACTAATATTTGAAGAATAAAACCACTCACCAGCTTTTTCCGAAAGCAAGAATATATCTTCAGAACTAGTATTCTTAACTCTTAAATTCTGCAATCTAAATTCTATATCTTCATTTCCATGAACATTCTCAAGAGTTAAATTTAATCCTTCCTCTCTCGCATAAATTATATAACCTTTATTTCTTTCAAAACTCAACGAAGGTAACAAGAAGTTATAAAATCCAATAATTGGATTAAACTCTAAAATTCTATTCAAAACCCAACCACTTGAAACTGCCTCAGCCCAAGAACTTCCATTTATCTTTACAACATCCAAGAAGTCCGCACTTTCATTCGCAGAAAATCCAATTAGATTGTGTCCTATCCTCAATGTTTTAGAGAAGTTTCTATCTTCCAAACCATAGTTTCTAGTAAATGTAAACAAGTTCCATCCAGAAGATAAATTTACTTCTAAAAAGGAATTTACATTATTAAAATAAATTCCATATCCAGCGTTATCTACACTAAAAAGGCTCAACTCTCCAAAGTTGAGAACACCAAGGTTGTCTCTCCTGTCGCATGGACTCCCGCCGCACCGGAGTTTTCACTCAAGGAATAAATTCTCTCCCCATTCCCATCCAACACAACATCATCTGCAGTAATATTAAAACAGGTCCCTTCCGAAGTCACACTTTGATTCAAATAATAAACTCCACTCTCATTCAATTCAGTACAATCATATACATAATAATTCGCAGCTTCTTCAAAAACATATTCAGGCAACGCACTCGTCACACTAATAAAGAACATTCCAACTAAAACTAACAGCAAAATATTCACCCTTTTCATATCAATATTTAACATATATTGA
>CAZGZN010000006.1:0-21023 GCA_964530285.1 Candidatus Woesearchaeota archaeon | reverse complement strand
ATTCCGGGCCACTTAACAATTCCCGTAAGAAAACATGCAAAAAAAGATATTGCTAGTGCAATATCTATCCAATAATTCAGTCTTGCCTTATTCATATTACCTCTAAATTTATGAAGTTTATAAGTCTTTATGGACTATAGGTCCACATGAAAATTAAAAAAAATAGGTTTTATTGATTCCCGAAAGGACATGTTTCGGAGTGAGCATTCTTTCTGTTCATTCCATTTCCAACTCCGAACTCTGCTCTAAGATCTTGGATCCTATCATAGTCTCCGGCATCTCTTGCTTCCTGCATTAAAACTCTGAATTCTGCTCTTTCTGCATGTCTTGTTCTTGCCTCATTGAATTTGTCTTCAGAGATTTGAGTTCTTTTTAAATCAGCCCAAGAATCATAGTCCCCAGATTCAACTGCAGTTGCCATAGCTTCTCGGTCTTCATTAGACATTTTGTTTCCAAAACCACCGAATGCAGAAACTGCTCCAATAGCAATAATTGCTACCATTACAAAAGCAAAGATTCCTAATGTTTTCTTTTCCATTCTATTTTATCCTCCTTTAATTTAGTTACAGTAAAACTAAACTTTCTTCCTTTAAAAGAAATGTGGATTATAGGTCTACACATAGATTTCAAATCCACACAAGCTTAAAAACAATAAAAACCTTTAATTTTTATGATAGAACAAATAGGGCATGGAATGGGAAAAATGATGATCGCAAATTTAGGAACAGAGGTTCTTTATTCTTTTGTTATTATATTTTGTAGTTTAATGATATATATTGGAACAAAAGATTTATATAAACTTAGCAAACATCGGGGAATAAAATATTTTCGGTTTGCATTTTTATTCTTTGCTCTAGCTTATTTCTCTCGTTCATTTATTAAATTTCTTGTATTGTACTTTAATACTAAGAGTATAGTTTCTATTTCTCCAAGATTATTGAATCCTTTGGTTGGATCAATTTCTTTGTTTTTATTTGTTTATTTGGGTTTTGTAGCGATTTTTTATCTTATATACAGCTTAACCTGGAAAAATTGGAGAACTTCGTATTTAGGAAGTTTGATCATCCATATTTTATCCATTACGCTCTCCTTAATAATTCTTCTTTCCGAAAATGTTATAGTTTATTTTCTGGTTAATTTTAGTTTATTTTTGGCAGTAACACTTGCTCTTTTAAATTCTAAGGATAAATCAAGAGGTCAGCATACTTCAGAGATGTTCATTGTTTATATCTTGCTTTCTCTTTTCTGGATATTAAATATTGTTGATTTATTAATTCCAAACATGTTTCAAACTATCCAAATTTTAATCTATTTAATCTCCTCTGGAATTTTTATGCTAATGCTATACAAGGTTTTAAAGAGGGCAGGGGGTTAAAATGGCTAAAAGGGGAAGATTAGAGATTATTTATGATATCCTTGTTATTCTAAAAGATAGTTCCAGAGGAATTAAACCCACTCCTCTTTTAAGAAAATCAAATCTCTCTGGTGCCAGATTCAAGGAGTACTATACTGAAATGCTTGAAAAAGAGTTTATTAAAGAAAATCTCATCTCTAGAGAAAAGAAGATAACTATAACTGAAAAAGGCATCTTGTTCTTGGACAAATATGATCTTATCGTAGGTTTCATTGAGGAATTCAAACTATAGAAATTTCAACCCAACAATACTTATAAACCTACCTAGTCTCGTCGAAGATATGGTAAAATTTTCACATCTAGCAGATTGTCATCTTGGGGGGTGGAGACAAGAGGAATTACAAAATCTTAACCTAGCTTCATTTAGAAAAGCAATAGACATTTCTATTGAAGAAAGAGTAGACTTTGTTTTGATAGCTGGAGACTTGTTTGATTCTGCTTATCCGCCTATAGAAATTCTTAAAGAGACTTTTGCAGAATTTAAAAAATTAAAAGATGTTGGAATAAAAGTTTATCTTATTGCAGGGAGTCATGATTTTTCTGCTTCTGGAAAAACTTTCCTTGACGTTCTTGAAAAGGCAGGTTTTTGCGAAAATGTTCAGAAGTTTGAACTAGAAGAATCGGGTAAAATAGAACTTAAACCCTCCTTTTTCAAGGATATTGCAATCTTTGGTTATTCTGGGAAAAAATCCGGAATGGAAATTGAGGATTTAAAAAAGATTTACATAGATTCTATTTATCCTTTTTCTATCCTAATGATTCATACAACTATAAAAGATGTTGTTGGTTCTATTCCTATGGAATCAATAGACAAGCTTTCTCTTCCAGTTGCAAACTATTACGCTATGGGGCATATTCATCAGATTTTCAAGAAGGAGGAGAGAAATTCTGTTTTTGTTTATCCTGGACCAATTTTTCCAAACAACTTCCAAGAACTGACAGACTTAGGAAATGGTAGTTTTGAGATGGTAGAACTAGATAAGGGGCTTTTAAAAAGCAGAAATATCAAACTTGATATAGTTGAGAAGGTTTTTTTAAGTATATCTCTAGACAATGGATTAACAGCAACAGAAAAGATTATTACTGAAATAGATAAATTAAATCTGAAAGACAAACTTTTTCTATTAAAGTTAACAGGCACTCTCAACAAGGGAAAATCTGGAGATATTAGGTTCAATGAAATTGAAGAGTTCGTAAAAAAGAAAGGAGCATTTTCTTTTCTTAGAAATATCTCTTCAATAACAAATCAAGAAGAAGAATTAGAAATAGATGTAAAAGAAATAGATAACCTGGAGGAAAAAATCTTCTCAGATTATAGTTTAAAAAATCCTCACGATTTTAATAAATTTTTACCAAACTTGTTGAAAACACTATCCCTAGAAAAAAACGAAGATGAAAAAATAAGTATCTTTGAGAATCGATTATTATCCGAAATTAAAAGTGCACTAAGCCTGGAGGGAATAATATGAGAATAAAAAGATTACAACTTAAGAATATTCGTAGTTACTCCGAGCTAGATCTTTCCTTTCCAGAAGGTTCAATTCTTTTAAGTGGAGACATAGGCTCTGGAAAAACCTCAATTCTTCTAGGTCTTCAATTTGGATTATTTGGTCTCCAACCGGGTCAAAAAGGTTCTTCCTTACTAAAAAATGGAGAAGAATCTGCTACAGTACGTTTGTTTTTGGAAATTGATGGGGAGGAAATAATGGTTGAAAGAACAATAAAGAAATCAAAAAATGGTTCCATAACTCAAGAAAATAATAAAATCTTATTAAATAATGTTGAGGAAGAGATTTCTACTTCTGAAATGAGATCCAAGATAATTTCACTCCTGGGTTACCCTAAAGAATTTACAAAAAAATCTGATTTGTTATATAAATTTACAGTCTATACTCCTCAAGAAGGAATGAAAGAGATAATCAGTGAGAAGTCAGATGTAAGACTTGATTTGTTAAGACATATATTTGGAATAGATAGGTATAAAAGAATAAAAGAGAATTGCGCAGTCCTTACACAGAATATAAAAGAAAACATTCGACTAAAAGATGCCCTAAGCTCAGATATTTCTCTGCTAAAAGAGAAGTTTGTTCAAGAAAAAGAAAGAAAAATTAAAAAATCTAAAGAAAACAATGACCTCTACTTAGAATTAAAAAATCTAAAAGACAAAAGAGAAAAGATTGATTTAACTATAAGCGAACTGAGGATAGAATTAGAAAAAAAACAAACCTTAGAAAATGAGATTTCTAGAAAGGAAGCTGAACTAGAGGGAAAGATTATCCTAAGGAAAAGAATTGAAAGAGAGATTTTATTATTGAAAGAACAACTAACAAATAGAATAAACTTTAATCAAGAAAGTTTAGATAACCTAAATTTTCTTCTTGTTAAACATCAAAAATTAAAAGATGAATTAAATGCAGATTTATTAAATCTTAGTTCTAGAATTTCTGTTCTTCTAGCAAATAGGGAGAATAATATCTCTAGAAGAGAAAGAATAAACTCTCTAGAAAGTTGTCCAACCTGTTTTCAAGGTGTTGGAGAAGAATACAAGCAGAAGATTTTCAAGAAGACTTCTTACGATATAGAAGAACTAGATAGGGAAATTGAACCCCTAATAGCTAAGAAAGAACAGATTAAGAAAGATATTGAAAAAGAAATAGAACTCTTAAAGAATTATGAATCTGATAAACTACGACTAGAAAGAGAAAAAATAAACTCCGAGAATCAAAAGAAACTCGATATAAAATTAAAGAGTGAAATCTTCTTGCTAGAAAGAATTGATTTGGAATCTCTAGAATTATCTGAGGGGCTTGAAGCTCTTAAGGTAGATTCTAAATCTTTCATAGAAAAAGAGAAGATTTTCAATCAGGAGAATGAAAGACTAAAAGAATTTTCTCAGGAAATTCGTTCAAAAGAAATCTCTTTTGCAGAGAATAAGAGGGAGGTAGAAATTTTAATCGAATCTATAAACACCTTAGAAGAAGATATAGTTAAAAAAGAAAAAATTCGTGCAGATGGGAACTATTTAAGAGAAATTCTGGGATGGTTAGAAACAAAGTTCTTGAGTCTTATTTCTTTCACAGAAAAAAATGTTCTGGTAAAAATAAGGAAGGATTTCTCTAAGTTGTTCTCTGAATGGTTTTCCATGTTAGTTTCAGATTCTTTAAATGTAGAATTGGATGAAGAGTTTACTCCCCGAATTTATAACCAGGACTATCAAATGGATTATGAATTTTTATCAGGCGGAGAGAGGACTGCAATCGCATTAGCATATCGTCTTGCATTGAATCAGATGATTAACTCCGTTTTCTCTCAAATAAAAACCAAAGACATTATAATTTTAGACGAACCTACCGATGGTTTTTCAGAACAACAACTAGACAGAGTAAGAGATATCTTAGAGCAATTACAATCCAAGCAGATGATCTTAGTTAGCCATGAGCAAAAAATTGAGGGATTTGTAGATAACATTATTAGAATAAAAAAGGGAGAGTCAAGTAGAATAGAAGGCCAATCCCGACCAACAGATTTATAAATGGATAATCTTTCCAACTTTTATGGAAATAAAAATAATTCACGAAGATAAGGGACTGATAGATCTAGAAATAGATAATCTCACAATTGTTGAACTTTTAAGAGTTTATTTAAACAAACAAGACATTAAAATGGCTGCATGGAAAAGGGAGCATCCTACAAAAAATCCAGTATTAAGAGTTGAAGCAGACAATGCTAAGAAAGTTGTACTAAGAGCAGTAGATGCGATTCAGAAAGACTTAGAGAGTTTTGTAACAGAATACAAAAGATCTAAGTAAGATTAGCTTTCTAGTTTTACCCCTTCTTAGTGGTTAGAAACAAAAGCTTTTTAAACCTTCTTTTTATGAAACATTTATGAAAACTAATTCAAGAAAAAAACATCCTATTTTAGATTTTTGGAGAAATCTGCCCCTAGTTGGAACACCTAGTTGTGAACATCAAGGTATAGAACTAGGCAAGTGGCATAAAGCACGCTTTGATTTGATAGATGGATTCAATCAATTTGGGAATTCTAGCCGTACTCTCGCTGTTCGAGGAGGAATCTTAGGGAGACATGAATTTAGTCTTAAAGAAACACCAAAAAATAGAGAAATTGAAAGAAGAGTTCAAGACTACTTAAAAAATCAAGATCTAGGTGATCTTTATCCCATAGTTGGATTTGTAAGATCCGGAGCTTATAGTCTTCCACTATTGAACTATTTAGCATTGCATTCTAAAAAAAGTCAAACACCTTCACTCGAAGTTCATTTTTTTAGTGAATATTCTCCTTCTATAATTTCTTAAACTAAAACAAGGGCAAAGGGAACTTTATCTATTCTAGAAATTCCTTCTTCAGAAACTAATCCTTTTTGTTTCGCAATTTGACAACTCTCTTCTCCAACAATATTAAAACAAGCATCCTCCATTCTGTAAAACTCAAATAACTCTCCCACTTCTTTATCACTCTTCTCTTCTCCCCTAAAAAAACCTCCAGTTAAATCCAACTGCAAATTTCTCTCTTCAAATCTCTTCCCCAATAGATTTGAATCACATACAGCCACAACTAGACGAGTTGCTTTATGTATTTTAACAAACATCTCCTTAGAACTCTTTTTTCATACCAGCAGCCATTTCCTTATTAGCATCTGCTTCAGACATAATTCTACACATCCCGCATCCACATTCCTTACATTTTCCCTTTACCATGTATCCGCCTCGTGAAGTCTTTGTCATTACTGCATCAACCATTTCTTTCTGGCTCTTACATTTCATACATCTTGCTTCCATTTTTAACCTCCTTTAAATTTTATTTATTTTAATTTTTGTACCGCATGCTAAACACTTGAGATAATTCACGTTAGACTCCTCAAATATCTCACTGTCAGGTTTTCCGCATTTAGGACATTTCACATACTCATTCACGTAAAGTTCAACCTTTTTTTGAACTATCTCTGGAGAGATTTTTCTTCCCAAAATCAACCTCTCTCCCGCAACCTCTCCATATGACGCCAAGTTTTTATAGAGAAAACGAGCAATATGGCCTGGGTCTCTTCTTAGACACAATGCCACCTGTAAAAAGTTGGTAATTATTGTTTTATTAGACCCTTCATGAATTAAACTTATCTTTTTAACTTCGAATCTCTCACATCTCTCTGTTTTATCTACGTTACTCATTGCAATATCTAATAATTGTTCATAATCCATATCTCTTCGTATAAACTTGGCTTTTTAAGCATTCCTAAAAATAAATTAAAAACAAAAGCTTTTTAAATAGAAACTATTTGATAGTATAAATAGGTTCTGAGGTAGATTTTATTGTACTAATCTCAGAGATAATTAATAATTTTAAAAGACAAAATGGAAGAAGAAATAAGAAAAAATGTTTTGAAGACAGGGACAAGCCTTGTGGGGATTGTTTGTAAGAACGGAGTTGTAATGGCCGGAGACAGAAAGACTACTGCAGGAGGTCAAATTGTCATGAGTAAAAACACTCAAAAAGTTGTTCCCATAAATAGTTATGTTGTTGTGTCTGGAACAGGTAGCGCTTCAGACATAGAGATACTAAAAAAAATTCTCGCAGCACAACTAAGATTAAAAGAATTAAGAGACAAAAAAAGACCAACCATTAAAGAGGTTGCAAATTTAATCGCTACAATTTCCTATAATAATATTAGACAACCCTCTATGATTCCTTTTGTCGCAGGAATTATGGCTGGAGGTTTGGATGAAAATGGAAATGCAGAACTTTATTCAATTGAACCCGCAGGAAGTGTGATGAAAGTGGATTCTTTCGACGCAAACTTTTCTTCAGGTATGCCTTATATATTGGGGTTATTAGAAAGACAATATAAGGAAAATATGACTATCGAGGATGGAATAAAACTTGCTATAGAATCAATAAAATCTTCTTCAGAAAGAGACACTGCTTCAGGTTACGGGATTGATGTATTCACAATCACAAAAGAAGGAATCAAACAAGTTTCAAGACAAAAGGCAGAGGCAGTATATAGCGAAGAATAATAAGGACCCTTATGCCTGAAATAATTTGTTTTGGTATTCAATATTAATAATTTAAAATGACCGACATATTAAAAACAATAGAACAGGAATTACCCAAAGGCGTTGTTAAATCTATGCTTTTTGAGGGTGCAAATATAGTTGTATACACAGATGATGTTCCATTTTTAAAAGAAGGAGATGCAGATATAAGGGCAGTTGTCGGCAAGATTAAAAAAAGAGTTGAACTTCGTGCAGATGAGAAAATTTTAATGGATAAGGAAAAAGCAGAGAAGGAAATAAAGTCTTTGATTCCAGAAGATGCAGATTTAACTCAGATTATCTTTGATATCCCTAGGAGTATAGTGATAATCGAAGCAAAAAGACCAGGATTAGTAATCGGAAAATTTGGAGCAATTTTAAAAGATATAAAAAATATAACTCATTGGTCTCCTCATGTTCAGAGAAGCCCTTCTATCAAATCAAAGATAACAGAAAATATCCGTTCAGTATTGTATATGAATAACAACCAAAGAAAAAAATTTCTTAATGAAGTTGGGGAAAAAATTTACAAAGAATGGGATCCTTCGAAGATTGACGAGTGGGTAAGAATTACTGCACTAGGGGGTGGAAGGCAGGTTGGAAGAAGTTCTTTCTTGCTTCAAACACCTCAGTCCAGAATTTTAATTGACTGTGGAATCGATGTTTCTTCTCAAGGATCAGATAAATTTCCTTTTTTAGATGTTCCAGAATTTAATATTCATACCCTCGATGCAGTAGTCTTATCACACGCCCATATCGACCATTCGGGTTTACTGCCCTATCTCTATAAAATGGGGTATGAAGGTCCAGTTTACATGACTGCACCTACGAGGGATATTGCTGCGTTATTAGCACTAGATTTTATTGGAGTTGCATACAAACAAGCGGCAACACCGCTCTTTTCTTCTTCAGATGTATCTGAGATGGTGAAACATGCAATTTGTCTTGACTACAATGAAGTCACAGATATAACTCCCGATGTTCGAATAACCCTATATAATGCAGGCCATACTATAGGAAGCTCAATGATTCATTTTAATATTGGAAACGGCCTTCATAATTTTGTCTATACGGGCGATCAAAAGTATGGAAAAACTAGGCTGCTTGATCCGGCAAATAATTATTTTCCACGAGTTGAAACCCTAATGATTGAATCTACTTATGGCGGGAGAGATAATATTTCTCCTCCCAGAAGGGAAGTTGAAGAAGATTTTATTGAATTTATAAATAAGGTAATCTCCAGAGAGGGAAAACTACTGATTCCAGAACTTGGCCTGGGTCGTTCTCAAGAAACAATGTTAATCTTGGAGGATGCAATGCGTTCTGGAAGGATTCCTTCTGTGCCAGTTTATGTAGATGGGATGATTTGGGATATTAATGCAATTCACACTGCTTATCCAGATTTTCTTTCTAGAAATATAAAGGCAGAAATCTATCAAGATCGGAATCCATTTACTTCCAAGTTGTTTAATCAGGTTGGTTCTGCTCAAGAAAGAAAGAAGGTTATTGAAGGAGGTTCTTGTATTGTCCTTGCAACCTCAGGAATGCTTGTTGGTGGAGCTTCTGTTGAATACTTAAGGGAATTCGCAGATAGTGAAAGGAATGGTATTGCTTTTGTTTGTTATCAACCTCCTGGAGGATTGGGTAGGCAATTACAAGAAGGAACTATCTGCGAAGCAAAATTTGAAGTAAATGGTAAACAAGAAGTAGTCCCTATAAAACTAGAAGTAAAAACAATAGATGGTTTTTCAGGACACTCATATAGGAACGAGCTTATGGCATTTATCGCAAATATAAATCCTAAACCCAAGAGAATCTTAATAAATCATGGAGAGATCTCTAGAAGTCTTGATTTGGGCTCTTCGATCTATAAATCCTACAAGATAGAAACCATCATTCCCAAGAATCTGGAGACAATAAGATTCAGATAGATTTTTTAGGTGAGATAAAATTAATCCAAACCCTTATAAAACACCCTATAATTACTCACTTATGGAGAAGAAAGATATCTTTAAAGAATCAGAATTTAAAAAAGGAGCTAAATCAATAAAGATTTCCCTGGTTATTTTAGGCCTATTTTTAATTGCACAAATTGTCGGACTCTTTATAATAGAGAATGGAATTGTTCCAGAACTATTTAGATATAATGGAGAGACCATTTCTCCAATGAGCATGTTTCTTAATATGATTGTATCTTTTGTTCTAGCAATTACAATATTCTTCTTCCTGATACAATATAAATGGAAATCTCTTCTGAAAGTTTGGTTCGCCCTAGTAATATTATTAACTCTCGCTATTTCAATCAACACCTTCTTTTATATGAATCATCTAGAAGGAAATCAATATTTTTTATACTCTCTACTAATTGCTCTTCCTTTCGTCCTTCTAAAGATCTTTCGTCCTTCAATAATCATTCACAATTTCACAGAAATATTTATTTATTCTGGACTATCATTAGTTTTTGTAAATATTCTCTCTCCAGTTTACATAATACTAATACTGATCTTGATTTCTTTTTATGATATGTGGGCTGTGTGGCATTCAGGAATAATGCAAAAAATGGCTAAATTTCAGATGAACGAAATCAAGATATTTAATGGTTTTTTGATACCTCATCTAACTCCAGAGTTAAGAAAAAAATTAGAAGAGTCCAAAAAGAAGAAAAAGAGACTAAAGATTAAAGTGCCAATTGCTCTTTTAGGAGGAGGAGATATTGCATTTACAATGATTCCGGCAGGAGTTTTTCTAAAATCTTTCGGATGGATTTTGGCATTGTTCGTTGTTTTTGGAGGGCTTCTTGGATTAATTTATTTAATGTTCAATTCAAATAAAAAAAGATTCTATCCTGCAATGCCCTTCATAACTCTCGGAATTTTCTTGATGATGGGCATTTATTTTTTATTGATCCATTTTGGTTTATTGTAACTACTATAAAAAGACAAACAATAGAAAGATTTATAAAGGGGTTTTCGTATTGTTCTTTAGTTATAAAATGAAATTTAAAACATCTTCACCAGAACTAATAAAAATTTTAGCTAAAGCAGATAGAATTGCAAAACAAAAAGCTAAAGAAGTTAGAGAAGAAAGAGAATGGTGGGAAAAAGTTTGTAGGGCTAGTCCAGTTCATATGCCTCCAAGAGGATCTTTCAAAGAATATCCTGATTCTCATAGAGACAACAGGACCTCCACAGAACCCCGGAATCAACAAGTATATTCCACGAGAACTATATCTTGTTTAGCTTATGCACCAAGGGGCATAGGAGAGTACAGGTTATGATAGTAAAAAACGAACTAGTAAAGAGAGTAAAAGACTACTTCGATTTAAATATCTATGAAACTAAGGTTTGGTTAGCTTTACTCACAAAAGGGATTTCCTCTGCAGGCGAAATTGCAGAGCTTTCAGGAGTTCCAAGAAGTAGAACTTATGATGTATTAGAAAGCTTAGAGAAAAGGGGTTTCACTATTGAAAAAATTGGCAAGCCGGTAAAATATATCGCAGTTAAACCTGCTTCAATAATAGAAAAATTAAAAAATAATGTTTTAACAAATGCTGAAGAAAGAGTTCAAATTTTAAACAAATTAAAGGGAAGTCCAGAATATGAAGAAATTGAAGCATTACACAATAGCGGTTTAGAACCCCTAAAAAACCAAAATGTTTCTAGCTCAATAAAGGGAAGATCCAATTTATATGTTCAAATGAGGGAGATTATAGAAACTACAGAAGATAGTTTAGATATGGCCACATCCTCCTTTGAACTTAACTCGAAACTAAACATGTTTTCAGAATTATTTTCCAAGATTAAAAAAAGAAATGCAAAAATTCAAATAATAATTCCCGATAGTGAAGAAGAAGCAAAGAAGCTCTCTAAAAAATTAGGGGTTGAGATAAGATCTAAGGAAATAAACGGAAGATTCGTTATTGTGGACAGAAAAGAAATAATTTTCACAATAAAACCTACAACAAATCACGATGATATAGATCATGGATTCTGGATAAATTCCAGTTACTTTGCAAATTCGCTTGCATATATGTTCAATTTAGCTTGGAAAAATAATCCTAAAAAAGATTAAATAACTTTCATTTTAACTAACCATCTCCACTTTCTCGGAGCAATATCGCCTGCTTTTCTAACATATAGAATTTTTAAGTTTTTCCTTTTAACTTCCCCCAAAACTTTTTCTTCACTGCCAAATCCATGGTAATAAACGATTGTTCCCTTTTTAGATAGATCTAATGCAGATTCTAAAAAAGAATCCTCTAGATTTGGTCTAGGCATTAAGATAATATCAAACTTCTTTGAACTTTTTATTTTTCTAGAATCCCCTTGTATTACCTCAACATACTCCTGAAGTTTATTTAAGATCACATTCCTTCTTGCATATTTCGAAGCCTTTGTATTGATTTCCGAGGAAACAATCTTTGCTTTAATCCCCCTATTTTTTAAATATCTGGCCAAAACAATCGGGAATGGAGCAACACCTGCAAACATTACAAGAACATTTGAATTGGAATGTATCTTTTTGGAAATCTCCTCAGAAACAACGGCCCTCTCATTTGAAAGTCTTGGAGAAAAATAAGTTTTATCTATGTGGAGATAAAATTGACAGTGATTTTCTCGATGAATCGTCTCTCTCTTGTCTTTCCCCGCAAGGAATCCTGTCTCAAATTTTCTTAATCTTCCCTTAATATCTCCTTTTTTTTCTAATACTGTAACAATATTTTTATTTTTCTTTAAAAAATTCCATGCGAAGATTTTCTTATAAATCCAAAATTTTTCCTTGGGAAATCTGATAATTGCAATATCTCCAATAATATCGATAGTTTTGTCCATAGAATCCCTACAAAATGAAGATTTTTAAATGTGGGCATCAAGTTAACTCTCTAAAACTCTTTATCCAATCAAACTTCCAGGTTCAATATCTCTCTCGGGGGAAATTAAAATGACTTTGGAATGGTCAGCACTACTTGCGGCCAGAAGCATGCCTTGACTTTCAATTCCCTTAAGTTTTCTAGGAGTAAGGTTAAAAAAGTAGGTAATCTTTTTATTTATTAATTCTTCTTTAGAATAATATGGTTTTATCCCCGCACAAATTGTCCTCTCTCCCAATTCACCACAATTAAGGGTCAATTTCCAGAGTTTATCTGCCCCCTCAATCTCATCTACATTTTTTATTTCAGCCACAATTAGTTTAACCTTCTGCCAATCGTCAAATGTTGCAATTCCTTCCATAAAAATCGAAGGCAAAAAGAGTTTATAAAATTATTCTTTTGCCTTCTTAGATTCTTCGAGAAACATTCGAATAGTTAAAAAGTAGGAGACAATCGCTAAAGGAATTAAAAAAAGAAACCCTAAAATGGTTAATCCTGCCCAGGAGTATATAATATTCAAGATGCCAATTGTTTTCACATTTCTTAACTCTTTTAATTTCATCAATTCAACAGAAAAAAGAGAAATATAGATTGCAGAAATAAAGTAGATTATAAAGAGAGGCAATAGAAACTTTATAGAATTTATGAGGATATAATCATATGTCTCTTTTTCAAATGAAACAAGTATTTCTTCAGAAACATTTTGTTGAATCATTTCATTCAAGTTTACTTGGCGAGTTGTTAGGGACACATTAATGTCTCTTAAACCCATAGAATAGTACTCAGAAAAAGAAGAAAGAATGATTATTATTAATATAAAAAGAATAAATCCTCCTATTACAATCCTAATAAATCTTGTTTGGTTATATAATTTTCCGAGATAATAGAATCCTGCAAAAACAAAGAATATCAAAGAAAATATCAACACCGAAGAAATAGACAATAGATTATTTAATCCAGATTTGACAAGAATTAAAGATATTACTACAACAAACACTATCAAAATCATAGATGTTGCCGCACCAAAAAGAGGCTTTTTCAAAATTTTCTTCTCTTTTAATCGATTCATAATTTAATAAAGAATTCTCTCTTTTAAAATCTTCGCAATTTCTAAAAAAGAAAAAGGGGATAAAAAATAAAAATCCCAAAAATAAAAAGTTTAATAATAACTTGTTTCTACTTCTTCTACTTTCTTTTCTCTTTTGAACAAGAGAACGATCAATAGAACAAGCAAAGCAACAAAGACTATTGCTAAGAAAATTGTAAGAACTACTATGCCTATTGAGGACACGTTGCTCTTAACAACATTAGCAACAAAGGATGTTTGTTTTCCATCGACAACAACGTTAAATGTATAACTTCCTGTCTCAGCGTCGTTCTTTGCCTTCACAGTTATTGGAACTGTATAAGCACTTTGTGGAGCAACAGTAACTACAGAAGGTACTGAAACTTCCAAAGAAGAACTTGAAACTACAGAAATTGTGTACACTTTGATGCTATCTTCGGAGTTAACGATGACTAAGTCATAGTCCTTTGTTTCGCCAGCTTTCAAGTCTTGTTCCTTTGAAGTAGCCACTAAATTAGATGAAGCAGAAGGAGCACTAACTTTCAATACGCCTTTCTCTACAGTTCGTGTATCTGCATTATATACTGTTACAGTCAAATCATAGATGCCTTCTTCTGCATCGCTAGGTATTCTCAGATTAAGAATCTTTGAAACAGAATCTCGTCTGTCGCAACCATCAGAGCAGTCTTCAACAGCAACTAAATCTTCAAGATAGGCTCTTGAGGATATACCCAATTCAGGTACAGCAACTGTTAAGTATACATCATCGTTGTTTTGGAAACCCGTGTTCTTGATTACAACCATTACTGGAATAGTTGAACCTGCAGAAGCGTCCAAGTCATAGTCTAAGGAAAGAATTCTCAATTCATAAGAATTTCTCTGTATTCCTACCTTGTATTCTCTGAAGTAAGTTTCAAGTCCATCAGCTGTGATGGATACTCTTACCCAAGTATCTTCAGATAAATCTTCTAGTCTTGAAGGAATTTTAAGACTCATAACACCTGTTCTATAAACTTTGCTATCATTGATAACATTGCCTATAAAGTAGGAGTTTGAATACTCTTCGTTTCCACTAGAGATTTCTACTTTGACTCGTACATCTTCAGCTTCTGTTGAGGCAGTAAATAATACCTTTATAGGTATTGTTTCTCCAGAAAATGTTGCCAATTCTAATGTGCCATTGTGTACATGGTTGATAGAAATACCATCCAATTGAACAACAGCTTCACCATCTACAACATCAGCCGCAAATACTGCTCCAACTAAGAAAACAGCCAAAAGTGCTACGATAGGAAACAAAAATGTTTTTGTTTTCATGTGTGTTTTTAACTAAATTTAGTTAGAACAACTAGTTCTTATTGCTTTATAAATCTTGTGGTTTTGTTGTAACTATACAATTACAAAAACTTTAAAAAGGTATACTACAGTATACTTTATGTAATCTAAAACCAGGAGTAAAAAATGATTAAACAAAACCACACAACAACGCTTAAACTGGAGAAAGAAACTAAAGAAAGACTTGAGAGACTTAGAGAACATAAAAGAGAGACTTACGATGATATTATAAGAAAAATCCTCTTTGTATTAAATATGGTACGAGACGACCCAAATAAAGCAAAAGCGATACTAGAATTCATAGACGAAAAAAGAAGAAGGATGTTTGAAACAGAAAATAAAACTAAAAATGACAAAAACAGAAAAAAATGACAGAGTTAATCCTTTTAGATTTATACGGAACACTTGTAAAAGCAGATATCTCCTCAACTGAAATTCGTAGGGGTTTCAAGGATTTCTTTGATTATTATAATTCCAGAAACCTAAATTTTTCCATAGTCACAGATGCATCTCTAATAGATGTAAGAGAAACTTTTGAGATTTGCCCTTTTTTATCTAAGGTTGGACCAGTTTATGATCAAAGATATTTAACAGATTTTGCAGGACAGATATTAAAAGATCTAGATAGGATATGTAATGAATTCAGAGTTCATTGCTCTCAAGCACTAATGATAGGAGATGATTATCAAGAAAGGGATAGTTGTTCTGCACATTATGCAGGAATTTCATTTATTCAAGTTCCGCAATTTAGAGAGAACAGCCCTACGGCAGAAGAGATAAAGAGGAATGGAGAAAGCATAATATATGAAAACCCAGGAAAACCTTTCTCATTTATTGAACTTATTGGGAGAATAAAATGAGCAGAAAAAAAGAAAAACCCTTGTCAATAGAAGAATTTTTTCAAGAACCTTCTTCTCTTCCAGACTCTTTTGTAGGAATAAACTTTCTAGGACATTGGATGGGAGGGATTGCGGGATCAGTTTATAGAGAAAGTGAGTATGGAACAAGATTTCAAAGAGAATACCCTGAATTGGACAAAGAATTGTTAGGAATCTTAAATCAAAATTCGTTTTCTTTAATTCGGTCAGAGGAATTATTCAGAAGAAAGTTCTATCAAGCTTATCTGACAATGCATGAAGAGTATGGTATTGAAAATAAAAGATTAATCTGCTAGGGTCAATATTCTTTCTATCAGACTGTCCCTTTCTCTCTTGAATTCTGCTATTAGGATCCTTGCAACGTCAGGGGAAGGAACTATTCCTCCGCCGAGACTAGAATGAAGAGGGTAATAATACTCGCAATCCAAGTTTTCATAATTCTTACTACATCCAGGGCATCTCCCAAAAAATCGATAAGCACACTCATAAGTTTCAAATTTTTTTATCATTTTTAACCTCGAGTTTTGTAGTTTCTTTTTCCCAAGTTTTTCTGCCCTCAATTGAATCTTTTGTGGGATTGGGAGATTCACAAATTAAAACAATATCCTTATTTAAGTTCCTCAAAAAACTAAATAATATCTTCCATTCAGAGAGTTCCGTGGGAATATGATTCTTCTCACCCTTCTCACCATAGTTTATTCCAGAAAAATGTACATGCCATTTTTTGTTTGGAAATGCTTTCTTCACCTCTTCAAACTTCCTCTCATTATACCTAGCTAAAATATGTGCGAAATCAATACAACAACCACACCCTGTCTCTTTAACTAGTCTAGAAATCTCTTCTATAGATCCAAAAACATTTATTTTTCCCATAACCTCTGGACAAATTTCAACATCCCATTTCTTTTCCTTAATCTCTAAAAGAAGTTCTTCTATTCGTTTTTTTATATTTAAAAAAGCCGTTTCTTTATCATTTCCATAAAAACCTGCGTGAAAAACAACTCTTTTAGCGCCCAAATGATGCGCGATTTCGCAACAGTCTAAAATTCTTTTTTTGCTCATAGAAACTTTCTCTTTGTCTTCCGAGTTCAAATTAATATAGTAGGGTGCATGGATTGATAGGAAGACATCTAATTCTTTTGCCTTATTTCCAATGAATTTTGCATCTTCTTCTTTTATATAAACACCGTATGTAAATGCAATCTCGCATGCATGAAGATTATTTTTTTTGAATTCAGAGAGAACATCTTTTGCCGTTGCAACGGGGCCTAGGCCTGAAGGTCCAAAAACTATTTTTGTCATCTCTCTATGTTTTCAGTCAAGCCTATGTACAAATCTTTAATTATTAAAAATTGAAGTTCCTCCTTTAATGGGCCAGAACAATAATCAAGGTCTTTTTCAGGCAGATCTATCTTCCTAAGAGGAACAAGACATTCCATTTTTTCCCCTACAATCGAATCAAATTTAGGTTCTGAACCTGCAAACTTCAAAGTCACCTCCACAGAACAATCTCCCTCTTTCTCTCCATTTATGAAGTATTCATAGGCCCACCCCTCCGAATGAAGATATTTTGCCCTAGAACATTTTATAAAATTCTCATTGAAACAATCCAAGCTCTCACAAGTTTCATAATTAAAAAGATAGAATATTGTAAAAACAACTAATATAAGAGCAATCAAGGATATTAAAATTAAATTTCTCTTTTTCATAGTCTTTTATATGAGTTAGACTATTTAAATGTTTTTTATATTGAGACCAGTTCCACCCGAGTATCTATAATTTTTCCAAAAGTTTTTGCAGCCAAATATTTAACATTTAGCGCCTCACAACCTTCTATCACTCCTAGACTAACTTTATCAATAAGGACAACCCATGGAAGTTTTGTAAGTTTAGTAAACTTTAGTCTAGAACCAGAAACCTCTCTCAGGATCTCTAAATTCTCATCCAAAATAAATGCATTTCCCTTCAAATTTTTTACAAGTTCTCCCAATTTCTTTTTGTCTTCTAAACCCAATTTCTTATTTATTTTTTCAGTTAACTTTTCAGAAGAAAAGCGGGAGGACCGCGAATATCCTCTCTGTTTTGAAAAGAATCCTTCAACGGTCACTCTCTTTCTTAAAGACATTTGTAATTCCTTACCCGAAAGTTCTTCAACTTCCTTTCCATCAGGAGCTTGAGCTATATATTTCACTTTTGCATTATCACATACATTTTGTGCGATTAACTTTCCACCCCTATCTCCATCCACAAAAAGAGTTATTTCCTTTGTTTCTCCGAGTTTCGCAATTTCCCTTGGAAGCTTTGTACCATTCATACCAATAACATTAATCAAATTATGTTTTAGCATGTTTACCACATCAGCTCTTCCTTCAACGACTATAATCTCGTCTCCAGAAAGATCTCCTGCAGGCAATTGTTCTTCTCCGTAAGAGGTTATTTTAGAAGTTCTAGCAGATTCTTTTAATTCTTGCCCCATTTCTTGGGCCTCAAGATCTGTTCCCCTAACAGATACTAAAAGTTGCTTAGCTCTTTCCATGATATAATCTCTCTTGCTCCCCCTCACATCTTCAATTCCTGTAATACTAATCTTAGCCTCTGTAGGACCAACCTTATCGATTGTTTCCAATGCTGCTGCAATTATTGTTGTTTCAGTCTTATCCAATGCAGAAGGAATAACAATCTCTCCCTTTGTTTTTCCGCCTTCTCGTGTAAGTTCTACATCTATTCTGCCGATTTTTCCTTCCTGTTGGAGCTCTCTTAATTCCATATCAGAACCCAACAAACCTTCGGTTTGACCGAAAATTGCTCCAATCACATCTGGTTTCTCAAGAGGTCCTTCAGATTCAAAATCTGCAGTAATATTGTACTTTATTGATGCTGGACTAATTTTTGCCATTTTTCCTCCATGTAATTTATTTCATACTAGAAAAAGTGTTTCTAACTATTCTCAGTGTAAATGTGATATTGATAATGAGGCGATAATCTTAAACCCTTCTTCTAATACTCTTATTCAAATATGGATAGGTTTTTAAAACTTTCCATAAAAAAATTGCAAAAATAAGATTTAAAAACCCTCAAACTATGCTGAATTAACTAAAAAAGGAGTTAAAATGGCAGAAGAAGAATCAGAAAAAGAAGATAAGCTCTTGAATAAAGATGATGAAGACTTCGAAGATGATGAAGACGAAGAAGAACTAGACGAAGAAGAAGAGCTAGACGACGAAGAATAATCTTCGTAGTTTCATTTTAAATTTTTTTTACTCACTTTAGAGAGTTGATTGCTTTTCCCAAGCAATTTTTGCTTTTTTATACTCTGGGCAGATATTCTGATAAAGACACCATTCACATAATTTAGACACATTTGCAGGAAAAACCCCTTCTTTTTCTGCTTTTTCTATTTGAGCAATTTTGTCTATAGTTTCTTGGTGCAAAGACTCTAATTGCTCATCTGTTCTTTCAGACATCACTTCTTCATTAAATTTTAACATATGCCAAACTAATTTAACAGATTTAGCATCTTGAAATTTTTCCTTAACCCATATTGAATACATAGCCAATTGTCTATCAGAATCCGCTTCTTCTTTTTCTTTCATCCTACTATTAGTTTTATAATCGCAAACATAATAATTTCCCTCCCTATCACAACAAAGTTTATCTATTCTGATATGCCATTCGCTACCATCTTTCAAAATCATTTTATCCTCTGTTTCCAAACCAACAATATCCAACTGATTGAATGGATAGAATTTGTCGTAATAATCTTTAATAAATCTCATTCCCATCTTTCGATAATCTTCCACACCAAGATTCTTTCGAACAACTAGGATATTGGGAGTATATTCTTCGTTCCACAGCGAATTATACAACCCAAATAAATATCCTTTTGAGGGTTTCTCACCAATCCTAGTTTTTTTATGTAGTTTTTCTAAAACTTGATGAACAATCCCTCCCATAAATGCTTCAATTCCTTGAGGAATGTCCGGCTCAATTTTATCAACGTAATGAAGCTTGTACTGGTAAGGACACTTTTCAAAAGTTGAGATTTTAGAGTGTGAATATACAGCCATCTCTAAAAAAAGAGGAGAGGGTTTAAAAAAGTTGAGGTGAAAAGACTTAAAAACCTTTCTCTCCTGGAATGAACATGGAAAGAACATTAATCAAGGATATATTCGAGAAGAAAGAAGGAGAATCTGTCCTATTAAAAGGGTGGATTCACGATAAAAGAGACTTAAAAAAGATAAGATTCATTGTTTTGAAAGATATAACTGGAAGAACGCAAGTTGTTGGAATAAATGGTGAGACTTCTCCAGAAATTTTTGACTTAATGGATAAAATAAGTCGAGAATCTGTTATTGAACTTGAGGGTGTTTTGAAAGATTCAAAACAAGCTCCAGGGGGAAAAGAAATAAATCCCACTGTATTAAAGGTAATTTCTGAGGCCGCAAATCCACTACCTATAGATGTCTCAGACCATTCAAAAACGGAGTTGCCTTTGAGATTAGATTATCGATTTTTGGACTTGCACAGGGATAAAACACAGGCGGTTTTCAAGATACAAACAGAGATTGCACACTCATTTAGAGAGTTCTTTTACAAAAAGGGATTTTTGGAGATTCAAAATCCGGGAATAATTAGTTCAGCTTCTGAAGGAGGCACAGATCTCTTTCCTGTCCAATACTTTGAGAAAAAGGCATTCTTAGCTCAATCTCCTCAGCTTTACAAACAAATGCTTGCTTGCTCTGTTGAAAAAACTGTAACAATAACTCCGGTTTGGAGAGCGGAGAAGCATAACACCACTCGACACATAAACGAAATAAGACAAATGGATATAGAAGCTGCTTTCCATGACCAAATGTCCATTATGAAAGAACTTGAAGATGTTATGAAGTTTATCATAACAAATGTCATTGAAAGGAATAAAAAAGAACTCGAAGTTCTCGGTATAAAAAACTTGAAAATTCCGGAGGGAATTTATTTACATTATGAAGATGCAATCAAGAAGGTTGGTGGAAAAATAGGGGATGATTTTACTCCCGAACAAGAAAGAAAAATTTGCGAAATGTATCCTGGAGATGTTGTTTTTACTCATTCTTGGCCAACCCAGATAAAACCTTTTTATATAATGCCCAAGGAAGAAGATTCAGAAGAAAAAGAAAGCTGTGGATTTGATGCACTCTACGGAGGAGTTGAAATTTCTTCAGGGGGACAGCGTATCCATCTTCCAGAGCTCTTAATAAAAACAATACAAAAAAAAGGGCTGAATCCTGAAGGTTTCAAAGATTACATAGATTCCTTTAGATATGGGGCACCACCTCATGCCGGATGGAGTATTGGTTTAGAAAGACTGACTCAAATTATTTGCGGTTTTGATAATGTTAAGGAAGCAACAATGTTTCCAAGAGACAGAGATAG
>CAZGZN010000005.1:0-21633 GCA_964530285.1 Candidatus Woesearchaeota archaeon | reverse complement strand
ATAAGTGAGACAACTTTACGCCTTCCCGCTTGTTCAGCAGTACAAACATAAACGCCTGAAGCTTAACTTCTGTGTTCGGAATGGGAACAGGTGTTACCAACAGACTATGGTCGTCTCAAAAATGCTAACTTTCAAGGGTTTTTAAACCTTTTGATTGGGCGATTTTGAGGAGATAATTACCTTTAAAAACCTTTAATTCTTACATAAAATGTAAGTAAGATAGCTAATTTCGGAATTCAGGGTTAATAGCCCAAAAGTTGAATGAACAACTTTGAATTCTGAGGAAGGTCCGCACATCTTTGTTTCTTAATAGAAACAAACCTAAAGGAATCCTCCTTGTAAAAGGACTGTCGTGAGGCAGAGCTCCATAACAGAAATGACACAGCTCCAACCTAAGATGATGTTGGCTTTGAAAAGCATTTAATAGTAATATTAAAGAACTTTCAGAGGAAGCAACGGATGTTGGTAAGGAGAAATGCTGAAACAGATGCCTGGATTGATGAAACCACAAATCTTGCGTGGGCTTAGTCGGATGTTAGCTCAGACTGTTTGTCCTTCGAGAAACAAAGTCTGACAGAAAGCGGCCTATTTCTTACTTGCTCGGGAGTGTAAACTCCCGATTGATAATTTCACTTTCTGTCAAGAATTGGTTAAAAAAATTTCTTATTCTAGAAACAGCAAAGTAAGTTTATTTTGATTTAGATAAACTTTTCTTTGTGAAATAAAAGTAACTCGCGAGCTATTTCTTCCCTATAATTGAGCAAAGGTTCCCCTTTTAGTTTTTAAGAGTAAAAAGAACAAGCTTTTAAATTCAAGATTTTTTAATATTCTATGAATATAGCAATGGTGGGAGATTCTATTAGTCTCCAAAGTGCCGGATCTCTTGTGTCTGCTTGGAGATTTGCAGTATTACTTGCAAGAAGAGGACATAAGGTTGTTTTGATTACTACGGGGGAGAAAGAAAAGTTTGAAATTGTTGAGGGCGTGAGAGTGTATTATATTCCTTCAAGAAAAACGCCCTTTTTGGAAGGTTCATGGAGAGTTCCGATCTTTATTTCAAAGAGTAAACTAAAAAAGATTTTTTTGGATGAGAAAATTGAGATTACTCATTTTGTTATTCCTACGCCTCTTTGTTATTCGGCTATAAGAATCTCTAGAGAATTAAAACTCCCTATAGTTAGCCATTTCCATACCCAACCCGAAAACATTCTTACACTGCTAAAACTAAGAGGAGATTTATTTAATTCCTTATTTTACAAATTCTCTGGATGGTTTTATAATCAGTCTGATGTTTTAATTTGCCCCTCAAAATTCGGTCAAGAAAGAATATCTCCCTATATTAACACTCCAAAGATAGAAGTAATAAGTAATGGAGTAAATCTCTCTGAATTTAAGAAAAGAAAGCCAAGAGAAAGTTTTTTTAAGAAATTTAAGATTCCAAAAAACAAGAAGATTGTTCTTTTTGTTGGTAGACTATGGCCTGAAAAAAATGTTAGGACCCTAATTAAATCCATGCAACATTTGAAAAAAGAGAAAATATTCCTGGTTATAGTTGGAAAAAAAGAAAAACAATATTCATATCTAAAAAAGCTATCTAAAAATCTTTTATTAGATTATAAAATATTCTTTTTGGGAAGAATTAATTCAAAAGAACTAAACGATGCATATAACGCTGCAACACTCTTCTGTCTTCCATCAATGGCAGAATTAGAGGGGATAGTTATCTTGGAAGCAATGGCCCATGGAAAACCAATTATTGTTTCAAATTCCGCTAATTCTGCTTCTAGATTCTTTGTTGAAAAGAATGGCTTTATTTTTAATACCTTTGATTATTTCGACTTGGCTTCTAAAATAAAAAAGATCTGTTCTGATAAAAAATTAATTTCTAGCATGAGCTCTAAGAGTCTAGAGTATGTAAAAAAGTATAACATAGAGAGAAGTGTAGATAAATTAATCTCTGTTTATTCTAATCTTTTGAGGAGATCTAGGATTAATAAGAGTAATTGATGCAATTAATGCTCCAATAAAGTTTGCACATAAGTCAAGGAGTGTGTTGTAATACTCTCCAACCCCATTTACTTCAAAAGATTTTGAAACAAATTCTACAATCTCATAAGAAGAGGCCGCTCCAAATCCTGCAAGAAATACCAGAAAGAATAAAAATGTAGAATGAATCTTTTCTTTTTTTATAGAATACTTCATCAATCTGTATAATACAAAGGTGCAAATGGCACCACCGTAAGCATGAACAATTTGATCAAACTTTATCGCAGTCAATTCAGGAGTTATAAAAAATAATTTTATAGGTACCCACTCATAAAGACGAATTCCTCCTATCTTTATTATTCCTCCTGCACAAAGATTGACAAGAACTAATATGGCCAACCCTAGAAGAAACCCTGTTGAAATCTTTATTTTTTTTACTAAGAAGATTATAAAAGGTATACTAATCAAAAATGTTAAGAGGCCATAATAAACAAACTCTATATTTTCAACCCTCCAGTAAATAAATGTTATCCAGAGTACAACAATCGCTAAGATACCCATTAAGATGTTTTGTAACTGTTCTTTTTTCATGTTTTATCCTTAAAAACTCCTTGGAGAATTGTTTTTAATTTTCTTGCATTCTTTCTCAAGTTTCTTTCAAGTGCTATGTTCCTGGCCCCTTTTCCAAGGGCTAATCTCTTCTTTTTATTAATCATTAACTCCCCCAATTTTTTTACAAATTCTTCTTCATTCTTTCCAGAGATATAGCTCTCTCCTTCCTTGAGATACGACTTGAAAACAGGAATGTTTCTAAGCAGTAGGGGTCTTTTCATAGCGGCAGCTTCAAGAACCACAATCCCCTCATTTTCCTCATAGCTTGGAAAGAAAAAAACATCGCTCGCGCTATATGCTCCTAGGATGTCTTTCACATAACCCAGATATTTGAAATTCCTTGGAGCATTTTTCAGAGCATTGTTTATTCTACGATTATTGGATACTCTCTGATTGTACTTCCCAATCCAGACAAAATCAAATTGTTCTAATCTTTTTGCAACACCAATAAAGTCTAGGATCCCCTTCCTAGCGAAAACCATCCCCACACCCAAAACAAGTGGCCTTGTTAAACAAAAATCTTTTCTAAACTTTTTAGCTCTTGAAACATTGGGATTCCACTTATCTGTATCGACGCCATTACTAAGAGAGATTACTTTCTTATCTTTAAGTTTAGAATATCTTGTTTTTAAGAGAGTTTTAGTGTATTCAGAGGGTGCAAGAACAAGATCTGCTTTAGAATAAAAAAAATTTAACCATGTTCTAAGGATGTTAGAAAGAGAATTTGAAAAAATCATACTGTTTCTAAAATCTTCAGCAGTCATGTGTGCATATATTATAACTTTCTTATTTTTTCTTCTTGCTCTTCTTATTTCTAAATAACTTTTTAACCATGTAGAGTTGACGAGGAGAATGTCATAATCTTCTGTTGAACTTTTTGTATATTTAATATTACTAAATCTCAATTCTTCTTCCTGGTGTTCAAAAGACTTCCAGATACCACAACCCTTGTATAGTTTAGGATTTTCAAGATATAAACAAACTTTCATAATCCCTTAAGAACCGTCTAATTTAAAAGTCTTTCTCTTCAATATTCTCACAATTATAATTTTGGTAATCAAAAACAAAAACAGTCCTGCGAGAATTATTGTTCCAGCAAGATTTATCTTATTCTGATAAGATAAGAAAGTACTTAAACCAATTACTAAATTATATGCTAGAAAGGATATTATTCCATCAAATAGCACTGCTAAAACAATTGTATTAAAAATAAACTTCTTTGATGAGGTCCTTTTATGACCTAGATATAAAATTCCAGGTACAGCTGTAATGGAGAATAGTTTTATGAAGAACATAAAACCAAAAAGATTAGAATTTAATTGACTCCTTGCTTTTTTAATTATTTCCTCGCTTACAATTAATCTCACTTTAGAAGTTATTATTTCTAACCTTATCTTTTTTCCTATCGAGAAATAGATTAGGTCTCCTAGTACATCTCCAAGTATTGCAAGGAATAAAATTAGCCAAATATTCAAGAAATTCGAAGTGGCTGCTAAGGCTGAAGCTATAAAATTAACTACAGGTCCCTCTAAGAGGAAAAGAAAAAATAATACTGGATAGACTATTGTTAAGTCTAAACTGAGGAGCATTTCTTCTAGCATAATCTTTTTAGTTTTTACCTATTTATAAACCTAAGGAGAATAGATAGCTTTTTTAATTAGTGTTTTATTCTAAAAGAATGGTTCAAAGGAGGTTTGTGTTTCGTCAAGAATTCTATTTCTTATTCTTAATACTCTTCCTAACTACAATTACCTTTCTTTTGTCTTTTTTCTCTCCTTTTTCAGATTATAGAACATCTGTAGTGTTCATAAAATATCTTTTTGTTAATTTTTTATTTTTTTTATCCCTCTCTTGGTTGTTTGAAAAGATCAAGGGGTCGAAGATAATTAGAAGAACAATATTCCTTGTTACACTAGTATATTCCTTTTTTTATGTTGTTTCTTCTGTAGCTTTTATTACTACTGGACAGACGACTAGAATTCAGACAATACTATTTGTTATTAAGGTAAATCCTCCTTATCTAGTCTTGATAGTTTCGTTAATCCTGATTTTTCTATTTGTACTGTTATCTTTCTTGATAGATAAAAAGGTTTTTCTTAATGGAGAAAACAGAAAAGATTTTAATAATAAATTGTTATTAATTTTTTTATTTTTAATATTATTTATTGGTTTCAATATTTTTTATTCGGATCTTAATATAGAAGAAGATTTGTTGACTAAATATCCTAGGGATAGGGGTTTTTTATTGTCTTTAGATCCAAATGAAAATTCTAATTTAATTTTACCCGAGATCAGTAAGACTAATCTAAATGTAGTTTTTATTTTGTTGGAATCGGTCAATTCAGACAGACTTTCTTCTTATGGTTATGAAAGAAATATTAGTCCAAATATTGATTTTATTATAGAAAACGGAATAAAATTTGAAAATGCATATACCACTGCAACACACTCAGATTATGCACAACCAGCTTATTTATCTTCAAACTATATTTTGAATAATAATATTAGAAATCTTTTCAATGAACAAGAAAATCAGAATGCGATATGGCAGATATTTAAAAGGAGAGGGTATAAAACATATTATTTTTCATCTCAAGATGATCTTTGGGCTGGGATGAACAACTATTTTAATTATAGCTCTTTAGATTATTATTGGTATTCAGAAACAGATAGTTTGAATGATTATGGATGGGGTGTTGGAAAAAAAGATTACGATCATGTGACTATTGAAAGAGCGATTGATAGTCTGAACGAAATATTCTTTAAGTGTGATTATTATGAAAATTTAAATAATAAATCTAATGAAACCTTAGAGAATATTTCTGGTTTTATTAGAAATTGCTCAATGGTTCCGAATGAGCCATTCTTTTTATATTTGAATTTTCAAGCAACACATGAACCCTTTGTTTTCCCCCCAGAATATTCGCAGTTCTTACCGGATGAAAGTTCTGTTTTCGATTTTGAAGAAGAGAAATTAATTGCTAAAGTAAACAGATATGATAATGCCTTGAGATATATAGACTTGCAAATTGGAAAACTACTAGGATATCTAAGAGAGACGAACCAATTAAATAATACTCTGATTGTTCTGTCATCTGATCATGGACATGATTTATATAGTAGACACAAAAGTTATGGCCACGGACTTAGCATTTATGAAGATGAGATAAGGGTCCCTCTTGCTTTTTTTATTCCAGGAGAAGAACCAAAAATTATTCAAGAGGAAGTTAGTCACATAGACGTTTTGCCAAGTGTGATTGGGATAATGGGTTTTAATCTTTCAGAAGAGATTAGGGGCAGTCCATTTGAATCGAATAGAAGAATTTTCTTTTATGCTCAAAACCACATGAACTTAATCGGAATGATTGATGGAGATTTAAAAATAATTTTGGATATGAATCGTAAGCTCTCAGAAGTTTATAATATCCATCAAGACCCCTTAGAGGAAAATAATCTTATTAGAAAAGGAGATTATAGCAAACAAATTAGGATTATTCTTACATGGCATTATTGTCAATTGAACTACTTCTCTAAAGAAGAACCTGAAGAAGGATTGGAGAAATATTGTGAAGTTTTTAGAAACTAGTCCCATAAATCTGAAGTTCGATTCTACAGAAATGGAGCTGGGGAGAATCGAACTCCCTACCTACCGGTCTTCAGCCGGACGCTCTCCCAATGAGCTACAGCTCCTTAATAGTTTAAATAAACTCTGCCTTTTTAAGCTTTTATAAAAGGAACCTTCTTAAGAAAAGTTAGTGAATCTGGAAAACAATAAGTTTTATAAAGTCAAATAATCTAGGAAAGATATGAAAAAGAGTGTGAAAAATAATTCAAATAAAAGAGAATTTTCTAGTGCAAGATTTAATCTATTGGATCTTGGATTGACAAAATTGGTAGTTTTTTTTGCGACTCTTTTTTTAGTAACATTTTTTCCGAGAATTGCTTCATATGAGTGGAGATGGGCATTCTTGATTATTGCGCTTTTACTTTCAATTAAACCTATGAGAAGCTATTTCAAAAAATGAAAATAAAAAAAGCTGCAATGGAGTTGAGTGTTAGTACCATTGTTATAATCGTTTTAGCGGTTACTATGCTTATTATGGGAATGATTTTAGTTCGTTCGATTATGTGTGCCGGAATTGGTTTATCAGGAGACATAGAAAACAAAATGAAATCTGAACTTCTGAGTTTATTTGGAGATAAAGATTTTGGTGTTAAATGTATGGGCTCTGCAGGACAGGATAGACCTAAATTGGCAGATGGTGAAACACAAGAAATATATTGTGTAATTAGAGAGGACAGATCAACAGAATATAAACTGGTTGTTGATGAAATAATCACTCAAACAGGTGAAACAAATATTCAAGATTGGATTGTGGATGAAAGTGGGTGGGAAGGTGTTGTTGGTTCTGGAAGTCAAACAGAAAGAATAGCAGTACTAGAAATTCCTAGGGAGGTTTCTCAAACAACTTTAAAAGTTAAAGTCTCAGAATACAGAGGAGGTTCTACATCAGTTACAAAAACTCACTCACTACTGATAGATATCTCCCCCACAGGTTCTTTTAGTAGAGCAATTTGCTAAGCAAATATTTAAAATCTCTTGTTTGTTATAATCTTTATGGAACTAAAGCTATATAATACTCTATCTCGGAAGAAGGAAATTTTTAAACCTCTTGAAAAAGGAAAGGTTAAAATGTATGAATGTGGCCCCACGGTTTATTCTTATCCTCATATCGGAAATATGCTTAGATACATCTTTGGAGATATTCTCACTAGAACTTTAATCTTCAATAAGTATGAGGTTAAGAGGGTTATGAATGTTACAGATGTGGGTCATCTTACGGAGGATTCTGATATTGGAGAGGATAAAATGGAAAAATCTGCGGTCAGAGAAGGCAAAACTGCAAAACAAATAGCTAACTTTTATTGGTCCGCTTTCAAAGAAGACTTCAAAAGATTAAATATTCTTGAACCTGACATTTGGTGTAAAGCAACAGAGCACATTGAAGAACAGATAAACTTGATAGAAAAATTAGAAAAGAGACAAGTAACCTATAGAACCTCTGATGGAATTTATTTTGATAGTTCAAAGTTCTTAGAATATGGTAAACTTTCTGGAAACAAACAGGAAAATTTAGATGCGGGAAAGAGAATTACACTAAAAGAAAAAAAGAATATGAGTGATTTTGCTCTCTGGAAGTTTTCTTTTCCAGAAAATAAAAGACAACAAGAGTGGGATTCTCCATGGGGCCGAGGTTTCCCTGGATGGCATATCGAATGTTCTGCAATGTCTATGAAATATTTAGGAGAAACAATTGATATACATACAGGAGGAGTAGATAATATTTTTCCCCATCATGAAAATGAAATCGCACAATCTGAAGTAGCAACGGGGAAACATTTTGTTAATTATTGGTTACACAACGGATTTTTAACTTTTAAAGGAGAGAAAGTCTCTAAATCTAAGGGAGGTTTATACACCCTAGGAGAATTAGAAAAGAAAGGATTTTTACCCTTGTCTTATAGATACCTTTGTTTAAACACTAGTTATAGAAAACCACTAGACTTTTCAATGGAGGCATTAGAAAATGCTCAAAATTCATTTAAGAGACTGAAGAATGCTGTTTCTCAAATTCAAGAAGATGAAAAGATCAATAAAGAGTATTTAGAGGGATTTACACAATCCATAAATGATGATTTGAACAGCCCAAAAGCACTTGCAGTTTTGTGGGAACTGATTCGAGATGAGAATGCAATAGGGAAGTATCAAACAATAAAACAAATGGATGAAGTTCTTGGATTAAATTTGTTTGAGAAAGAAGAACTAACGGTTCCATCGGAGATAAGAGATATTGCAGAAGAAAGACAAAAAACTAGGAGAAACAAAGATTGGAAAAAATCTGATGAACTTAGAGAAATTTTGAAAAAGAAAGGCTGGTTAGTAAAGGATATAAAGGAAAAATATGAACTAGATAAGATCATCTAATTAATCTTATTCCTGAATTTAGAAAGATTCCCCCGATTATAAAATTTATTGAGTGAATAATTATTCCATTTTTACAGAGTTACAATCACAATTATTCTTCATTTTATAAACAGACTATGGAAGAGATAATACAAATTAGCATTGTTTTGGTAGTCGTGTTTGTGTTTTCATTCATTATGCGTTTACTTAAACAACCACTCATTATAGGCTATATTTTATCGGGAATTCTTGTTGGACCATTTGTATTGAATCTTGTAGAAAATATTGAGTCTATTTCAACATTTGCAGATTTTGGGATAGCATTTTTATTATTTATAGTTGGATTAAACCTTTCACCCAAAATAATAAAAGAAGTTGGGATGATTGCAGTTCTAACTGGTTTAGGACAGGTTATATTTACTTCCGTGATAGGATATATAATTGGTATTGGCCTGGGATTTGATAGTGTTACTTCTATTTATATTGCGATTGCATTAACTTTCTCTTCAACTATCATTATGATGAAACTTCTTTCAGACAAAGATGATTTGGATAGTTTGTATGGAAAAATTGCAAGAGGATTTCTTTTGGTTCAAGATTTTGTTGCAATTTTTATTTTAATTGTAGTTTCTTCATTCTCTGGAGGAAAAGGAGCATTTGAAAATATACTTATTGTTTTGATTAAAGGAGGGATTTATTTTATTCTTGTTGCACCAATTGCAATTTATATTCTTCCAAGATTAACTTCCTTTTTCGCAAAGTCTAGTGAGTTCCTTTTCTTGTTTGCACTTGCATGGGGCCTAGGTTTATCTGCTCTTTTTTATTCGGCAGGTTTTTCTATTGGTGTAGGGGCTTTGATTGCAGGAGTTTTGCTTTCCATATCTCCATATAGTTTTGAAATAAGTGCTAAGATGAGACCACTAAGAGATTTTTTTCTCATCTCTTTTTTTCTTTCATTGGGCTCTGTGATGGTCTTTAATGGTATAGGAAATATGATCTTTGCAGCAATTATCTTCTCTGCTTTTATTTTGATTGGTAATCCTCTAATTGTCATAATTATTATGGGTCTAATGGGTTATAGCAAACGAGTAGGGTTTGAAGCAGGACTGACGGTTGCACAAATCTCTGAGTTCTCTTTAATTTTGATTTCTTTGGGAGTCTCTGCAGGACACCTATCGCGTGAAATACTCTCCTTTGTTACTTTCATTGGATTATTTACCATTGCTGGTTCTACCTATATGGTGATGAACTCTGGGAAGATATATCCCTACTTTTCTAAATATCTCTCCGTATTTGAAAGAAAGATCAAAAAAGAAAAGTTCTTTGAGAAAGAAATCCCCGAATACATCTTGATAGGTGAAAACAGAATTGGATTTTCGATTATGAATTATTTTAGAAAGAAAAATAAAAATTATCTAATTGTTGATTTTAACCCTACAAGAATTAAAAAACTAGGTTCTAAAGGAGTTAAATGTTTATTCGGAGATGTTTCTTGTTCTGCTTTTCTAGAAGATGCAAATTTTGAGAAAGCTAAAATGATAATTTCTACAATTTCGGATTTTAATACTAATGAAATGATTATAAGAACCATAAGAGAAAGAAATAAAAGTGGAGTGGTTATAGTGATAAGTGAACGAGTCTCAGATGCCTATCATCTTTATCTTGCAGGTGCAGATTTTGTAGTTGTTCCAAAGTTCTCGGCGGGAGAAGATTTAGCAAGACTAATTGAGGGTTTTGATTTGGATAAGGATGCTTATAAAAAAGAAATGCGAAAACAGCTTAAGAAATTCGATGAAAGAATCAAATTCTAAGCCACAAATTTTTAAAAACCCTCTAAAACTCTAGAAACAATGAGAGACAAAGTATTACAGTTTATAAAAAAGAATAATTTATCTGTTTTTGGAAAAACTAACATTCGTTCTAGCTCTCAGAATATCTTTAAAACAAGGGATGCAAGGGAGATACATCAAAGAACATTAAATCTTGTCTCTCGAAATTTTCAACTAGAAGATACAAAAAACCTGATTAAACTTTTTGAGTTTACAAATTCACTTGAAGAAATCAAAAAAAGACAAGAATTCTTTGCAAGATTAGAACCTCTTGGAAATCTTTTCCTTTCTAAACTAAGAAAGAGAATTCCCTCCTGGAAACCTCTATATGATTCTGTTGTGGTAACAGAAGATGAATCTACTCTAGTAAAATTAAAGGAGAGGGGTTGCTCTGTAGTTTTTGTTAATCAATCCTCAGATATCCCCAATCTAGATAAATATGATCTAGTACATTATATTGATTGTGAAAATTTTGATAATCTCTTAGAAAGAATTCCCCAAGCTATTCCCCTCTCTAATTTGGAAGAAGCTAGTTTGGAAAAACATTTGATTCAGCTTTCCTCTTGGAAAGAGAACATTGAGATATTAAAAACATTTGAAAATACTAATCAGATAAAAGATATATTAAGCGAATTAGACTCTCTTTTAGTTCTTCTTGATTCTGAAGATAAACAAGTATTAGACATGCGAGATGTGGAACTGGAACTAGAAAGAATAAATAGTGAGATTATGAAAAAAATAAAAGAGATGACCCTATCAGGGGAATCTGTTGTTTCTCTGTTAATTAAAGGAATCCCTAAGGAAATTCTAGATATTTTAGAAAAGGAGTTGCTTGTTTCTAACTTGCCTAGAGAGATATTCTTGGACACAATTCCAATAAAATTAGACGAAAAAGAAGTTAGAAGTTTTCTTAAAAAACAAGCGACGATCAATTTTTTGAATTTTGCTACCACCTTAAAGAAGAAATCCGATTCGATTGAAAAAATTCCAGAACTCCTAAGAAATCTAGAAAAAGAACTTATCTATCAGGACTTTGTTTCTGGTGTTACCTCTTTCTTTGGAAATTTAAATTCTTTTCCCAAGATTAGTTCTCAGCTTGAGATGGTTGGTTCAAAAAATCTTTTTTTAGATAATCCACAACCAATTTCCTTCAAATTAAATTCTAATGAAAGATGTTCTATTCTGACGGGAGCAAATTCCGGAGGTAAGACAACCCTCCTTGAACATATAATTCAAATAATCTCCTTAACACAATTTGGTCTGCCTGTTTCTGGAGATTTAGTTATTCCGCTTTTTAGCGAAGTCTATTATTTTGCAAAAAACAAAGGATCCATGTCTCGAGGGGCATTTGAAACACTTTTAACACAAATGTCTGAGATTAAACCAGGAGACCAAACATTAATTTTAGCCGATGAAATTGAAGCAGTAACTGAACCTGGAGTCGCTGGAGAAATAATTGTTTCAACTGCAGAATATTTTATAGAGAAAAATTGTTTTTTGGTTATTGCAACCCACTTAGGCCAGGAAGTTCAGCACCTTCTTCCAAAAAATTCTAGAATAGACGGGATCGAAGCAAAAGGCTTAACTGAGAACTATGAATTAATTGTGGACCATAATCCCGTTTTAGGAAAACTCGCTAACTCTACTCCTGAGTTAATTATAGAAAAGATGGCAAAGGCACAACAAAAGCCATATCTTGAATGGTTGTTTAATAATCTGAAGAAGAGGAAAGACTAAATCCAACCCTTTTTTTTAATTCCTGAATTAACAATTTCAAAATCCAAGAATTTTTCTGGAAGAGAGCGATGTTTCTTTAAGTAAAGTGTTCTTTTGTTTTGTGTTCTTTTCAACTCTATTAAGCATTTCGACCAATATTTTAACAAATCCCCTCCAACCATTGAAACCTGTCTTTCCTCGTCTATTTTTTCTCCATTTTGAACAAACAAAGAATAAACTTGATTAGTTACTATAACCGGAATTGTTTGCTTTCTTGAAATTTCATTTAGTTTTCTCAGTTGAGATGCAAGATTACTATTAACCTCTTTTATCCTAAGATCCTCTTTTGTTTTTATTGCATTTGCTAACTCTAATCTGTAAAGCATTGCAATACTATCGATAATTATCAAAGAAATGTCCTCCTTTCGGACATATTCTAGAAGTTTTTCGAAATCTTTTTCTTGTTCCTTAAAGGTGGTTGGTTTCAATAGAAGGATATTTTTCAGAACTTCATTTAGTCTTTCTTTTGATTCGTTCGCTATTTGAAAAAACCTTTCTGGGGAAAATCCACCCTCCGTGTCCACATAAATTACTTTGTTTCCTTTTTTAGCTTGAGAAACAGCAACTAATGTGCAAAGATTTGTCTTCCCACTACCTCCGGGACCATAAATAGTAGTTATGATATCTGTCTCATAACCCCCGAATAGAAATTTGTTTAGATCATAGCTTCCTGCAGATATTTTAGATTCGACCATAAAAAAACAAGAGTTTAGAGTTATTTAAATCTTCTTAAGATTTCAAAACCTATTTGATTAAATTTATAATTAAACTAATAGAAAAACCAAGAAATCCAAGTAACAGGATACCAACTACTGAAACCTTTGAAATCATTTTAAATTCCTCCATTGAGGGTTTTTTCATAATTCTCCAAAGTCTAACATATTGACTTTTCTGTGAAGAAATCCAAGTTTTTAAGTTAACCATAAATAAACATGCAATAAATCATTTTTAAAGGTTACTCTTCTGAAAGATAGTCTATTCCAAGCTCCTCAGACATTTCATCTCTTCTTCTTTCTTCTAAAGGTTTTCTATCTCCAACAATTTGAGAACTTCTTACACCCGTTATAATAACCATTACTCTTATAGTACCTTCTAAATCCTTAGAGATTTGAGCTCCAGAAATTAACTTAGCCTCCGGAGAAAGTCTAGCTCCAATTGCCTCCATAATCTTTTTGTATTCTGCAAGAGAGAAATCATTTCCACCGATTACATTAACTAATGCTCCAGTTCCATTAGAGACATCAACATCCAATAAAGGATTTGTTAGAGCTTTTTCAACTGCCTCGAGAGCCCTATTACTTGAATCATCTTCACCCATTCCGATTAAAGAAACACCTCCATTTGACATGATTGCTTTAACATCTGCAAAATCTAAATTAACAAGACCAGAACGAGTTACTAGTTCTGTAATCCCCTTTACTGCATTTGTTAGAATCTCGTCTGCAATCTTGAATGCTGTTGGGAGAGGTAAATCTGGTGCAAGGTCCAGTAGTTTATCATTTGGGATTATAATCAAAGTATCAACAGTTGATTCGATTCTTTCTAAAGACTCCATTGCATTTTCAATTCTTTTCTTTCCTTCTACAGTGAATGGAAGTGTGACTATGCCAATTGTCAATGCACCCGTTTTTTTTGCTATTTCTGCAATCACTGGAGCAGCTCCACTTCCTGTTCCGCCCCCAAGACCACATGTAACAAAAACCATATCTGAATTTTCTAATTTTTTTCTAATCTCTTGTGCTTGTTCTTTTGCAGCTTCAGCTCCGATTCTTGGATTAGAACCTGCACCCAACCCACGAGAGATTTCTCTTCCTATCAAAACTTTTTGATCAGCATTAGAATAAAGTAAATCTTGAGCATCGGTATTAACTGCAATAATTTCTCCACCCTTTATTCCTACCTCTCTCATCCTAGAAACAGTGTTGTTTCCTGCACCTCCGACCCCAATCACTTTTATACGTGCATTCTGTTTTTTTAGCAACTCTTCTAGTTCCCTATTAAGTTCAGAATTATTCTCATCACCGTTTAAGTTTTCCATATAAGCCATACAAAATTTAGAAGAACAGACTATTTATAAGCATTTGTAGTCTAAAAATTATACTTTTTCGGATAAAATCTCTAGTTCAACTTTTAAAGAGATTATATCTTCAAACTTCTTCTTCATTAACTCGAAAAGAGGAGCAACTTTCTTTTCAATTTTAATTTTTGCAATATTTCCCTCGATTTTTGAATCAAACTTTCTCCTAAAGAAAAATTCTTGCAATGCATCTATCTGTTCTTTTTTATCTTCTACCTTTCTTAAGATTTTATAATCGTAGATTATTACTCTCCCTGCTAGAGCATTATTAAAATCAACTAAGATTCTTCCCCCAGAGACTGAGACAACTTTTGCAAGACGGCCATCAAAAGAGAATTGCATTCCTTTTTGTGGAAAAACATCTTGCTCCTTGAAATTTGCCAGGGGGACCATCTGAATAAGCGTAGGATCTCTCTTTCCAAATGCATTTTCAGGTTGAATCTCAATGGAGTAATCTTTTCCTACTTCTTTTCCAATAAAATCCTTATCAAGACCATCAACAACCATTTCATTACCAACCGATAAAATCAGAGGTTTTAATGATTCTTCTTTTATTCCTAGGGTCTTTGCATCTTGTTTTTTTGTTGAATCAAAAGTATCTCCACCCTTAACTCTACCTGAAAATTCTATTTCAATGAAATCTTTTTCTTTTATTGTCATAAAACTCTCTAATTAGGGGGCTTTTTAAGTTTGTTGTTTTTTAAAACAATAGCTTTATAAATGAAATTCTTTTAGGATTTTTATGGTATTAAAGATAGTAAATGCACATGAGTTAAGAATCGGAGGATATATTTTTGTTGATAGTGAAGCATTTGTAGTAAAAACAATGGATATTTCTAAAACTGGAAAACATGGAGCGAGTAAATGTCGATTTGAAGCAGTTTCTGCTACTTCCGGGAAAAAAAGAGTTTTTATGTGCCCGGGCCATGAAAGATTTGAAGTTCCAATGATTGACAAAAGAAAGGCACAAGTTCTTTCTATAATGGGAAATAAGGTAAGTATAATGGATGCAGAGAATTTTGAGAATTTTGAATTAGATATCCCTGAAGATTTAGAAGGAACTCTTGTTGATGGAGCGAATGTAGAATACTGGGATATTGAAGGTACTAAAATGTTAAAGAGGGTTATGTAATGGCAGCAAAAATTCCCACAGCTCAAAAAAGATTATTCAAGAATGTTTTTTTCTGTAAGGTTTGTAAACAAAAGATAAGAATGGAACCTGGAAGAATTTTATCGGGGAAGGTTGCATGTAGAAAGTGCAAATCAAAATCTTTTAGAGCAATAAAGAAAAAGTAGGTATATAATGAATAAAATTTTGATAATAGACTTGGCGTTCTTAGTAGTATTCTGTTTAGCATTAGTAATATTCTTATCAAAGAATAGAAAAAATCTTAAAAGAGATGGTTGGATTTATATGTATAGAACTAAGCTAGGAATGGAAGCAATTTCCAAGTTTTCTAATAAATATGCTAAGATTATAAGGAAAATAAAATATCCGGTAATTGTTCTGGGTTTTATCTTGATGATTTCTATAATTGCATTGTTAGCTTCGAATGTTTATTCTTATCTTGTTGCTCCTCAAAAAACTATCGAGATGACTAATGGTGCACCCCCTATTGCACCTTTGATTCCCTATTTTCCTCAAGTTTTTGGATTAGAAAGCTTCTTTCCAGATTTTTACTTTAGTTATTTCATAATAGCTTTGGCGATAGTGGCTATTGTTCATGAATTCTCACATGGGGTTTTTATGAAAACATTTGGCGTTAAAATTAAATCTACTGGATTTTTATTCTTAGGTCCAATTCTTGGAGCATTTGTGGAAGAAGATAAAAATAATTTTGAGAAGAAGAAGAATTCTGAACAAATGGCAATTCTTGGAGCAGGAGTTTTTGCAAACATGGTTTTTGCAGTTTTATTTTTTATTCTATTAATTTTATTTTTTAGTGTTGCATATTCTCCCTCAGGATATATTTTCTCAAATTATGTAAGAACTGGAATAAATACTTCTTCAATCAGTTCATTCAATAACTATTCTGATACATTTATGGAAGTAAATACATTTGGAGAGAGTTATTTAATCCCTACTAGTTTCTACAAAACTTTTTCTGAAAATATATCGCTTATTGATGGAAAGATAATGATAGTGTATGAAAAGTATCCTGCGGCCATCAGTGAGCTTAAAGGGGCAATTATCTCTGTTGGAGGAACGCCCATTTCTAACTTTAAAGATTTTGAAAAAGAGATGATTGATAAAAAACCAAACGAAACCATTAGTATTGAAACAATCTTCGAGGATAAAACTCTTTCTTTTGATATAACCTTAAGTGAGAATCCATTTAATCAATCTAAAGGATTTTTAGGTATTGAACATAGTTTACCAAATACTAAAAACAGTTTATCTAAACTAATTTTTTCTGTTCTGAATTTCAAGGATAGAAACACCTATTACAGAAGTAATTTTAATGAAGATGTTGTGGAGTTTATTTATTATTTATTTTGGTGGATAGCGTTGATAAATTTATTTGTAGCTCTTTTTAATATGCTTCCATTAGGAATATTGGATGGAGGAAGATTTCTTTATTTGTTTATTCTTTCAATTCTAAAATCAGAAAAAAAAGCGCAGAAAATTTATAAGATTGCTTTCTCGACGGTATTTTTAATTTTTATTTTGTTGATTGTTGGATGGTTCATTGCAAGATTTCTAAAATAAAGAAAAGTATTTAAACTAACTTGTATTCTTTTTTTCAATTAAAAGAAGGGGAATAATAAAAATGGCAAAGAAAAAAGCTGCAAAAAAAACAGTTAAAAAAACTGCGAAGAAGAAACCTGCAAAGAAAGCAGCTAAAAAGAAGAAAAAGAAGTAAACCTTCTAAAGCTATTTAAATAGCATTTTATTTTTTAATTTATGGTAAAAAATTCTGAAGGGTTGACAGAAAAGATAAAAAACAACCTACTGAAAAAAAGTTATGGACTGTGTGGTGTCGATGGTGCAGTTCAAGTTTGTAATTATACAAAGAGTTCCATTAGGGGGAAAGAGGGATGTTGGAAAGAAAAATTCTATGGAATTGATTCTTCTCGTTGTTGCCAATGTACTCCTTGTGTTATGAACTGTGATAATCGGTGTGTACATTGTTGGAGACCTATTGAAATGAATCTGGGTGTAAATATTAAAAGTTTTGATGAACCTGAAGATTTATTGGAAGAGATTATAAAAGCAAGAAAAAAACTTCTTATTGGATTTGGTGGAAGAAAAGGAATAGATAAGGAAAAATTAAAAAAATCTTTCGAACCTTCACTTATTACTCTTTCGCTCTCGGGAGAAGCAACACTTTATCCAAAACTTCCAGAACTAATTAAACTAATAAGAAAAAGAAATGCTGTTTCATTTTTAGTAACTAATGGCCAAAATCCAAGGATGATTGAAAGATTAGAAAAAGAAAAGGCCCTCCCAACTCAGTTGACTCTTTCTACAAATGCTCCTAACAAGGAACTTTTTACAAGATGGCACAATCCCCTTAGAAAAGATGCTTGGGAGAGATTCAACAAAACAATCTCAATTATAAAAAAATTGAAAGGAAAGTGTAGAAGGTGCATCAGACTAACTCTTGTTGCTAAAACTGAAGATAAAAATGAAAGATTAGCTTCATTGACTAATATGGCAGATGAAAATATTCTAGAATATGCAAAACTTATCAAAAATGCTGAACCAGATTTTATTCACGTTAAGGGATATACCTCTATTGGTTCTGCTCGAGGGAGAATGGGTTATAGTAAGATGCCTTGGTTTAATCAAATTAATGATTTTTCCAAAAAACTTTTGAGAGAATTAAATTCAAATTTAGAGAAGAATGAAAAACCCTGGAAAATTTTGGGAAGTGTTGAGAAAAGTAGTGTGGTTTTGATTGGGAAAAGTAAAAGGGGAATGAAGATTAGGAAAGTTTAACCAAGGGGATGAAATTGTCTATACTGATTAAAGAGGTTGAGATAACTATAAGCATCTCTTAAATCTATATGAAATGAATTGCCAAACTCAAGACCCCTTCGTTTAACAAATCTTTCAATTCCTTCTAAGGTTATAATAGTCCTATCTGGAAAGACTATTTCCTCGGGTCTGTAAATTTCTTCTTTATCTGCTTTTGCTCTTAATCCAAATCCCCTTCCTTCCAATGATCTTGCAAATAGTATATCTGATTCGAATTCCTGATCTGTTTGATTCTCTCCAATAATGATGTAATTTTCATGTGCCCACGGAAGTGCCCAATCTGTTTCAAGTGATTTTTTTAACAAACTATTCCTACCTCCCATTTATAAGAATATAATCCCCTCTTTAGTTAAAGCAGTAAATCTAACTCCTACAGGAATAGAGAGTAATGCAGAGATAATTGCCATGTGTTCTTTTCCGTCACCAGATGCAATCGAAAGTGCGACTTCTGAACTAAAATCGGAGTTTAGGTGTGGTTTAAGTTTTTCGGCAATTTCTTTTTTTAACAGAGCCAATGATTTGCTTAAATCAACTTCGACCATTTCGTATTCTGCACCAGGGACATCAAAATTCTTTGCAAATGAGCTTCCGACTAAAACAATTTTTTCCCATTTTCCATGTTTAATCAATCCTGCAACTTGTCCCCAAGTTCCTTCTCCTTTGGATAATAATGCTACAAGTTGTGCCATATATTCCGAAGTCCCTCACCCTTTTTAAGGATTTATGTAATGAGACTATTAAATACAAAACCGAAGTCTTTAAAAACCCCCAAAAGTAAGGTATAATATCACAGACCACCGCGTCCTGGATTTTAGGAGCCCAAATGGGTGTGGAAGATACTGAAAAGTTACTTCTATGCGGTTTATTGAAAATGAAAAAAGAAACTAAAAAAATAAAAGAAAGAAAAGTTACTAAGGAGAAAGTTGTTAAGATAGAACCAGTTGAGGAAGTAAATAATAAAAAGAAAATTGAAAAGATAGTTTCTGAGGATAACCACAAAAATATTGAGAATGTTGCTGAATCTCAGAATGGTGCTGTTTCTCTTGAAGAGGCTTTAAAGAAATTAAGAAGTTTTGAAAAAAAGAAGTTTATTCAGACTATTGATTTAATTATTAATCTTCAAAAGTTTGATAGTAGAAAAGAATCTCTGAATTCTTTCGTTCAAGTTCCTCACCAATATGAAAGGGATATTGCTGCTTTTTTATCAACGAAAGTTAAAGGCGTTGATGTAATCTTGAAAGACAGTTTTGAGAGTTATAAAAATCTTAGAGATACAAAAAGACTTGCAAAGAAATATGATATGTTCATCTCTGCAGCCCCGCTCATGGGCCAAGTAGCAACAAAATTTGGTCGGGCATTGGGTCCTTCTGGAAAAATGCCATCACCTCAATTAGGAATTGTTGTAAAAGAGGATGAAGAAACAATAAAGAAACTTATTGAAAAAATGAAAAAATCCATAAGAGTTCGAACCAAAGAGAAAGTTATCAAGGTTGGTGTTGGAAAAGAAGATATGTCTGATAAGGAGATTCTTGAAAATTTAGATTCTGCAATTAAAGGAATAACTGACTTGCTCCCCCAGAAAAAGGATAATATAAAAAATATTTTAATTAAATTCACAATGACTCCTGCTGTTAAGATTAGCTATGGCAACTAAAAAAGCTCACGTCTCCGAGAAGAAAAAAGAAACAGTTAAGGAATTGGCAGGATTAATGTCTAGGAAGACAATATTAATTTGTTCTATTAAAAATCTAAAATCTGCCCAGTTTCAAGAAATAAAAAAGAGATTGAGAACTAAGGGGATAATAAAGGTTGCAAAAAAAAGTTTGATTGATTTTGCATTGGAACATTCTAAAAATGAAGCATTAAAAGGTTTAGTCCCCCATATAAACTCGGATTATGCACTAGTCTTTTCAGACGAAGATGCATTTAATTTAAGCGGAATTTTAGCAGATAATAAATCTCCTGCAAAAGCTCGTGAAGGCCAGATTGCTGATGAAGAGATTTGGGTGAGGGAAGGACCAACAAGTTTAGCTCCGGGACCGGATATCTCTGCCTTGAGTGCTGTTGGTTTACAGCCAAAGGTTGAGGGAGGAAAGATTGCTATTGCAAAAGATACTTTATTTGTAAAAAAAGGAGAGGCAATTTCTTCTCAAAAGGTCTCAATTCTTGCTAAATTAGATATTACTCCATTTGAAATAGGATTAGAGCCTGTTGTAGCACTTTCCGAAGGAAAAGTTTATGTTGGAATGAAAATAGACAAAAAAGGAACTCTTGCTGATTTGTTAGAGAAATACTCCCGAAGTCTAGCTTTCGCAGTTTCATTATCTTTCCCAACGAGAGAGACATTATCTTTCGTTTTAGGAAAGGCAGTAGCCCATGAAACAGTTATAAGAAGAATTGTTACAGGAGAGCCTGCGCCAGTTACAGTTGTAGCTGAAGCTTCTACTGAAGAAGAAGATAAGAAGGAGGAGCCAAAAGCTGAAGCAGCTGAAGGTTTGGCTAGTTTGTTCGGATGATAACATCAAATTTTCCAATTAAATTTGGAGATACACAATAAAATGGAATACATATATGCAGCACTTTTGTTGCACAAACTAGGTCAAGAAGTTAGCGAAGAAAACTTGAAGAAAGTTATCTCTGCAACTGGCGCGACAGTTGATGAAAGCAAGGTTAAGGTCCTTGTTGCATCTTTATCTGGCGTGAATATTGACGAGCAGTTGGCTAATGCATCTATTGCAGCAGCACCAGCAGCTTCTAGTGGAGCAGCACCAGCGCAAGAAGAGAAAAAGAAAGAAGAGCCAAAAGCTGAAGCAGCTGAAGGCTTAGCTTCATTATTCGGTTAAACATAGTTAATTGTTTAGTTTAGGATAGCGAGGCTAGGTTAGCTTTGCTGTTAAATCCCAAGAATGAGGCTAAGTTTAGTCTTACTTGGAGGCTATTAAAATCGAATGGTGGAGATAGTTTGGTAAGTTTTAATAGATTTATTTGATTTAATAGCCTAAATAAAAAACTATTTAAACCTCCCCCAGTTCAATTAATTATGAAAAGTTCTACAAAGTATACTGTTGTTTTAACATTAACTCTTATAGTACTTCTTGTTTGGGGAATTGTTGGAAGTTCAATTGCTGCAAATATTGGAGTAACTTGTGACATAGGTCTTGGCGAAGATGGAAGCATACTTTGTTGGAAGTGGCACAAGAACACTATTGGTCAAATCGGAGACTCTCTTGATAGGTTATTTAATAAGTAGAGACCATTCATTTATGAATACCTAAATAACCTAGTTCATTTTGCAATACCAAACATTTAAAACTATAAATTCTAATTAATTATTATGCCCACATCGCATAGTGGTATTGCACTGGACTTGAAATCCAGGCCCTTCGGGGCTCCCCAGTTCGATTCT
>CAZGZN010000004.1:0-22517 GCA_964530285.1 Candidatus Woesearchaeota archaeon | reverse complement strand
AAAAATAAAACAAGAGTAATCCCCCAAAGAACTCTTTTATCCCTAATACCTTTTCTAAAGAACTCTTTTATTTCCTCACTTTCCTTCTTTTTAGCCATTCTTTATCAAGAAAAACCTTGTTTAAAAAGCTTATTAATGAAATTAGTACTGACTGTGGATCTCTTTTTCAATTATTAAATTATAGCCCCTATAATTCAGTAAAAGAGCAACTTAAGAGATTCTTGATATCTTAAGAAGATTACATTTCAATCGAAGAAGCAAGAAAAGAGTTGGAGAAGAGATGGCCAGAGTCAAAATAGCACCAAATCTACTCCAAGAAATCGAAAAAAAGTTCAGCAAAAAACAATTAACAAAATAAAAAATATTTTAACCCAGATTTGTCCGAAGTTTTGAATTAGACTTAGTTTCTCTGCGCAAAACACCCATCCAAAACACAAAAACTGCGCAAAAAGCACAAAAGCTCTAATATTTAATCTCTCGTCGACGATAGGCTTATTGCGCAAAACACCCATCCAAAACACAAAAACTGCGCAAAACAAAAGATTTAAATAACAGCTATTCTCAAAATAGCTATGGCCTGGCCAAAATCAAAGGGATATAGTAAATCAAAAGTAGATTCTGCAGGAGAGATATTGTCTAGTCGGGACCCGGTTCCGCAAAAAGAGAAGGATTTTGCTTTAGAGATATTGGATAATTGGAGAGCTATCCATAGATATCCTTTGCATATTTTCACAAAAAGACTGAAGAGAGTAACTGAAAAAATAAACAAAGAGGTCTTTATTGGGCAAAGGCTAAAGAGATTGCCTTCAATAATATCCAAGCTTCAAAGAGAATATTCTGATCAGGCGGGTAAAATGAAGCTTTCTCGTATGCAAGATATTGCAGGATGTAGGGCTATTTTACCCAACCTAGAAACAGTACAAAAAGTTTACAAAGAAGAATATCTAAAAGGAAATATAAAACATCTTTTAGTAAATGAAAAAGACTACATCACTTTTCCTAAATCTGATGGTTATAGAAGCATTCATTTAGTATACAGGTATAACAGTGATAAATCTGGAAAAAAAGAATATAATGGTCTTCTAATTGAGATTCAACTAAGAACAAAATTGCAACATTTATGGGCAACAGCTATAGAAACTGTTGATCTATTCACGAGCCAAGCAATAAAATCAAATGAAGGACAAGAGAACTGGAAGAGCTTCTTCCGTTTAGTAAGCTCTGCCTTTGCTCTCAATGAAGGTACAACTCCGGTCCAGAACACTCCTAAAAAAAAGAAAGACCTTTTTTCAGAGATAAAGAAAAAAGAATCCGAGTTAAATATAATAAATGTGATGTCTGGTTGGACTAAAGCAGTCAGAGTATTTGAGAGGAAAATGAAACAAAGACCAGATTTGAAGTATTTTCTCTTAGAATTAGATGTGTCTGGAGAAAAACTTAATATCACTGGGTATACCGGAGATAAAGAAAACAAAGCGCTAGAAGAATATGCCCGAATAGAAAAATTAAATCAAGAAAAGAAAGAATCTGATGTGGTTTTGGTTGGTGTAGATGCCGCACAGGACTTAAAAAAAGCATATCCAAATTACTTCGCAGATAGTGGAGAGTTTTTAAATGAACTAAAAAAAATTGTTCAAGAATAATCTCTTAGGGAGAGATTTGTCCGAATGTCTGATAAAAAAGTTCAGCAAAAAACAATTAACGAAATAAAAAAGATTTTAATCCAGATTGGTCCGAATGTTTCAACTAAAGCATTCCCCAAGCAATTAAAATAAAAACAAACTCTAAAAGGAAGATAAACATTACAACATCTTTTTCATAAACTTTTTTCTTAAATTTGTTCAAAAACCAAATCGAAAAGTGGGTGAGACCATAGATCTTATCGTATTTTAAACTCAGGGAACCATCTCTGTTTGCTTTCCCGAAAGAATATTTTTTTAGTCTTCCTCTGATTTTCAGAATCATCTCTAAGATAAATGGAATAAACACAACGAATGCAATCTTCTCGAAATTTCCAACAATAGCCATGGCCGCGATCAAAGCTCCAATAGAGTATGTAAGAACATCTCCTCCAAAAACCCTCGCAGGAATCCAGTTAAATATCAAGAAGGCCACTAAACAAACAACCATCGTAATTCCAACTACGCTAAGCCACAAACTTCCATTAACAAAAGAAACATAACTCAAAAAGCTCAATATTAAAACTCCCAAACCTGCTTCAAGTCCGTTAAACCCTGCAAGAAAATTATAAACTGTTGTAACACCAACAACTCCTAATGGAATCAAAAAGAGGGGGTACAATATTCCAACATAAATCTGTCCAAAAAACGGAAGCGTTATCATTCTATCTCCTGCATTTATTACCATCAATGGAATCGCAGCAAGGAATACAAGAAAGATTCTCACTCTGATAGAAAGTCCCTTGGTTTTCCAACCCAACATGTCATCAACAAAACCTACAAATCCTGCAATTAAAATAACCAACAAGATACTAAGGATGTTTATAGTAACTTCATCCATTGTTCTGAACATGGTTCTAAACGCCATATAGAAAAAAATTCCTACTAGAAAACTAAATACCACAATCAATCCTCCCGAGGCAGCAACATTCTTTGGGTGAGAGAATTTATTCATATCCTCCCAAACTAAACCAATTTGTTTACACTTTCTAATCCAAAAAGGGAGAAACACCAAACAAACAATAAATCCTACTAGAACACTCAATAAAGGTAATATCTCCATGAAAAAATCAAGGAATGATTATTTAAAAACTTAATTAATTCCCTCAAGAATTCTATCTGCATCCTCAATCTCTTTCATACTTTCCTTTTTACTACAATAGTTACAACTTTCTGGAAGAGAATTCTTCCTTGTCTTATAACCACAATTCGAGCATCTATAAACTGCCATAAAAATACTTAATCATATCTATTTAAATTACTTTCGGATTTACTGAAACATCAAGGGAGTAAAATAAACCTCTAAAAATGCAGAAGCAATAAGAATTAAAATTGCAACAATAACTAAAATAATCGCATCCTGCAAGATTATCCAAAGTCTCTCTCCTCTCAAATCTTTTCTTATAAACGCTACAGAAATGATTCCTCCCGCCAGTGCTGCAACAAAATATGCACTTATTTCTGGCAATCCGTGGACAAGATATCTAAGAAATCCTATATGGATTCTTCCTAAGTTTTCCGCAAACATTCCAATCGCAGCAGCAATCACTGAAGCATTCCAAATTAAAATAAATATTGCTCCTGCCCCAAATATTAGTGAGAAAATCAATGTGAATATCATAACATAAAGGTTGTTTGCAAAAATTGCCAATAAATGTCCTGCGTTCGCAGCATTCCCTGTAATTAAACCATACTGTTGTAAACAGGCTTCATAATTATGGGGGCTATTAATTGTACAAAATGTTTTTATCTGTGCATCAAAACTATTATGTGCGTCAACCCCTAATGAAGGTAATAACAAATACCAAAAACTGAACCCAACCACCAACCCCAAGAACAACCACATCAACGCACTCACCGCTTTCGAATGTTCTCTTATTAGTCTTCCCTGATCGCTAATCTGTAAATCATGCCCTTCCTCTTGTTTAATCATTCTGTACATATAAGGCAAACAACAAATAAGTGTAAACAAAACAAGGAGAATTCCAGAATACTGACTTAAGACATAGTCTCCTGCAAAAACAAAACTCGTAAGAATAACAGCAATAGAGGAATACAAAAGCCCAATATAAGACATCTCCCAAGGTTTTCTCATAATTCTTTTTAGAGGTATTAATCGGTCTATCATAAGAAAATCAACATTTTCGAATTTATAAACTCTTGTTTTCTGTTTATCTTAAAAATCCAACTAGAGTGTGATTCACTTGGCCCCTTATCAAAATATTCTTATTTCTGTCAACAGCTAATTCGACACTATCGAGGTCTATTCCTGTTGGAGAAACCCTAATTGTTACATCCTTTTTCTGAATTTTATGAATCGCATAACTAATCAAACTAAGAAAATAGAATCTAGATATTTCACAAGTTCCGTCTTCTTTTAGTTCTACACTATACTCCCTGTAATATACTTCCTTTCTCATCTAAATAGGTTATTCTCAAAATTTAAAAGTCTTTTCTTTTCCAAAGCTTTTTATATTGGACAGATATCTATTTATTATGAGAAAAAAGGGTGTTCAGATAAAACTCTCTCCAGAAGAGAAAAGATTCAATAAAATAATCTCGGACATAAAATCAATAAAGATTCAGGGAGCAAATAATGTTGCTAGGGCAGGCATAGAAGCATATACTCTCTTTCCAGACAAAACTCATGCAAAAAAGATTTTGGCAACCCGGCCAACAGAACCTCTCTTACATAATTCCTTGAAAATTCTTGCCAAATCAAGAGATAAAATGAAGACTGCAAAAAATCTTCTTAAATATATGGATTCTTCTCAAGAAAAAATAAATCGTGCAGGATTCAATTTGATCAAACAAGAAACAAAGATTTTTTCTCATTGTCACTCCTCCTCTTTAATTGGGTTATTGAAATATGCAAGAAAACACGGAAAAAGATTCACAGTTTTTACTGCAGAAGTTGAGCCATTACTTCAAGGAAGAAAAACTGCAAAAGAACTCGCACGAGCAGGAATAAAGGTTGTTGTAATGCCGGACTTAGCAGCAGAACATTTTTTAAGAAAGTGTAATCTCTTCTTCTTCGGAGCAGATGCATATACAAGAAGATTTATTTACAATAAGATTGGGACATCTACACTAGTCAAACTGGCTTCCCTCTATCAAATTCCCACATATTCTGTAGGATTCTCTTTGAAATATGAAAAAAAAGTTGTTTTAGAAAAAAGAAGCGGAAAAGAAGTTTGGGATGAAAGAAATCCAAACATTTTTGTAGAGAATCTTCCATTTGATAAGCTCAAGGGTAGATCTATTACAGGAGTAATTTCTGAATCTGGAATCTTAAGGTACAATAAATTTGTAAAAGCAGCAAGAGCAAATCTAAAAACTCTTTCTAAACAACTTTAAACAACTTTCTCCAAAGGCTACTAATAAAAAGGCTAGGAATTATGTAATACCAAATCCACGAGTTTCCCATTAAAGGAACAAAAATACTTCTTAACCAATAGAACAATAATAAAAATGGAATCATTGTTATAAAAAGTGGTTTAAAACTATTCTTAAACATTTTTCCAGTCAAACTTAATAATTCGTTTTGTAATTCCAGATATCTTTTATCTGATGGAGAATACTTCTTTTCTTTCAACTCTTTTTGAATTTCTTTTTGCCTGTCCTTTACACTCTTCAGCAGAGATTGGTCTGTAGTATACTTCGTGACTACCGTAGAAATCATAGAAACCAAAAGAGATACTACTACGATTGAAATCCTTGGATACTCTTGCATTAACAAAGTCAAACTATACATCACCATTTTTTATTTTTGTTCATTTTACATTCCCTTAAAAAAGCCTGCTAGCGCAGGATTCATATCAACTGCATGTTGTTGGGCAATATTCTGATATAGTTGATACAATATCATAACTACCAATAAAACAGCAGTACCTCCAACTAGTGCTCCACTCAAATCTGATACGGACGCCAACAAACCAATTGCAGCACCACCCATTATTGTTAAAGGGCCCACATATCTTTTTAAAATTGTTTCCAAAACTCTTTCATCTCTTCTAAATCCCGGAATACTCAAACCAGAGCCCATAATGTTCCTTGCCTGGCTCGCAGCATCCATATTTGAAGTCATTACCCAAAAGAAGGAGAATACAATCGAAAAGATAACATAAAATAAAATGTGGGTTAATCCTTGCCAGAAATAAATTGCTCTAAAACTTCCAGTAACAATTGCTTCCAACCAAGGAGTATAGTGCAACCAAAATGCAAGACCTGATTGTGGAACCCCATTAACAAAACCGCCCAGTATTGTTGCTCTTCCAAGACTATTTTCCAATAAACTTCCGAACAACTGTATGTTTGCAGTCAATGCAGAAACCAAGATTACTGGAATAACTCCTGCATAAAAAAATGGCAACGGCCACTTAATTCCATATCCCCTCACTCTATCAAATGCAAGAGGAATCTCTACCTTCAATGATTGTGCCCAAACAACAACCAAGAATAAAGCAGAGGTAACAGCAATTGCTGCAAGAGCCAAAGCAGCACCTGTCGTATTCCCCTGTGCAAGACTTTGGAACAACACAAGAATTCTTCCACTCAATTCAATTCCTCCCTGAGGATTCATAAACTGGAATAATTGAGCAAACAATCTCCAGCCGATTCCTGCCGCAATAAATAATGAAACACCCGAACCAAAACCCCATTTTTGAACAACATCATCCATGAATATAATCAAGAATCCACCAATACAAAGTTGAAGAATAACAATTCCTTCCATCCCCGGATTAGCTTCCAATCCCCTCATCAGAACATAGATTATTGCTTCAAATATTACAAAAAAGAAAGCAAGAAGCTTATTCAATCCCTGATAAAATCTCTTTCCTTCCTCACTTTTCATATCAATCTTGATTATTTGAACTCCTGAAAGCAATTGTAGAATAATGGAGGCCATTACAATAGGGCCAATTCCAAGAGAGATTATCGAACCAAAATCTGTTCCTAGAAGAATTGCCAGATATTCAAATCTGGAGAGGGCTGAATCTGCAAGACCATAAAGAGAGAGATTAGCAAGTACAAAAAATCCAACTAAAATTATCAATGTCCACTTGAGTTTAACATTGAAACTCAGTTTTTTTTCAACCGGTTTTCTCACCTCGGGTAAGTTTTTTAATATATTTACAAGAGCCATAATTCACTTAAAAGATTTTGGTTTATAAACCATTTGGTTTTTAATTTTCTTTCTTTTCATCGAGAATAATCTTTCCACCAGCCTTTTCCATTTTTTCTATTGCAGATTTAGAAGCAGCCTTAGCAAAAATTTCTGCCTTGAACCCATCTCCTCTTCCAAGAATCTTATATTTCTTCAGTTCTATTTTGTTTGATTTGTAATTCTTTTGTATATCACTTAAATTCAATTGATAACTCTTCTTTCGTACTGTCGCAGCAGAAGTCATTCCTTGCCTTCCAAAATAACTCTTAAATCCGGCAGCCTTTGCCATCATTAATGCTTTTTGTTGTTTCTGACTAGCTCTCTTTCCAGAGCCTGCCATTCCAAATCCTCCTTTATTTCCATGACCTTTGTGTTGTTGTCTAAATCCATATCCACAAGTTTTAGCTCCTCTCAATCTAGATCTAATAGTTCTTTTCTTTAACTTCATAACATTTTCTCCATAATTTTAGATATATCTTCATGTCTCCCCAATATCCCTTTTGGAACCTGTAACTTTGTGCTCTTTTTAAATCCACCTCTTGGAGGATGAAGTCTTACCCAAGGTTTTGTATTCTCAAGAGTCTTTTTTACTTTCTTTGTCTTATCTTGAAGCTCTCCCCTGGCCTCAACAACCTTCTTCACAAAATCTTCACTTACAGAACCATACATAACATAATCTTTAACTTTTTTCAACATGCCCACCCTTATTTGATCGTCTTCGCTGATAAATGTACAATTGAGTTTTTTATAAATTCTCAGTCTCTTCAAAGTTTCCTCTATATCTTTACTAACATCGACTCTTCCGTGAATTCTTATTATTGCTATCATGGCAACACCATCCTATTCAAATTTTCTAAAGATTGAATACATGCTTTCCCCACATTTATTGTTGTTCTAGACTTCCCAGAACTCCTTCCATAAACATCCTTTATTCCAGCCAATCTTAAAATTTTTTTAACTTCATCTCCCACAACTAGTCCACTACCTTGTGGAGCAGGTCTTAATACAATTTCGTAAGAAGAACATTTCCCCCTAGTCTTAGCAGGAATGCTATGGGGTTCTTTACACAAACAATCATAACTTGCACAACCTCTCTTAATCTTAATTAAATTCATTTTTGCCTTTCGTATAGCTTTCTCTTTTGCAGGGAATGTTTCTGAAGCTCTCCCAAATCCCAAACCTACATGTCCATTTTCGTCTCCAACTACTGCCATTACTGAGAAAGTCAATTTATTTCCCTCTTCTGTTTTTTTCTGTGTTTGTTTCCATCCTCTTCTCTTTCCGCCCCCAAACTTTCCTTTCGCTTGACCAATGTTTAACAATTCAGTTCTGACACCTAAGAGATAATCCACGATTTCATCTTCCATAATCTTCCTACCAGAATCTAAAATTTCATCAATACTCTTAATTTTTCCAGCAAGCACGTCTCTTCCTAATTGAGTTTTTGGAATCCATCTTGCAAGTCTTTCTTCTTTTTCCACAGTCTCTCTATCCTTTCTTTCTTCTTTTTCAATAAGCTCTTTTTTCTCTCTTTCTTCAGCTTCGTTTTCTTTCTCTTCAACAATCCTTTCCATTTCTTTAGCTGCTTCCTCAGGGCTAAATTCTTTATTTTTTATTTCCTTATTTTCCATTTTTCAATATTTTCTCCTTTATCTTTTCTATTATCTTTCTTACATCTTCTTTTAAATGTTCTCCTTTTATTCTTTCTTCACTAGGAAAGATTTCATCACTCGAAGAGATATCCAAACCGCCATCTTTCAATCCTTTAACCGCAGCATAAATCCTTCCCCCCTTTTGGTGAGTTGCAAGACCTATATCAACGATAAACTTGCCTTCGCCAATTTTTTTTGCCATCAATAAACCTACAAGGTATGCAGCACTTACAGACTTCAAACTTCCAGATAACTTTTCGTCCCATCCCTCTTTTATCAAATCCTTCGAACTTGTAGTTCTCACAACTCTGTCTTGGGATTGTTTACTTTCTACCTGTTGAAGAATTATATACCTATTTGTTTTTCTAACAACAATTCTATCACAAGGAGATTTCAATAAGATCAGTCTAGCTTTGTAGTCTGTCTTGCATTCGTTTCTTCTTTTCTTTATTGTTCTTAGGCTCATTCTGTTACCTCATTCTCGATAAGATGTCGTTTACTTTTAAACTTACTTGCTCTAATCTTTTTTCTAATGTCAGAATACTTTTCTGTATCTATTTGTCCTCTTCTCTTAAGTGACTTAGTATATTTTCTCAGTTTTCTTGTGAGGGCCACATAATCTTTTTTACTTCTATTTACTACCTTCTTTATCTTCCCAGTTCTTCTTCTATTCTTTCTTTTAACAATTTTTCTTCTTCCTTTTATATCTTTAACAATGATAGATCCCTGGTTTACTAAATCCTGGATATCTTGACGAGTTATAGCTTCGCTAATTTCTTTCAAACCTTCTGGGTTAAAATACACTCTGTCTATTCCGACACCAAGTACTTTCGAAGCCAATAACTTTTTATTTCTTAGATTCATTTTTCCTATACCTATTTAATATTTTAATCTCCTTTTCTTCTGCTTTTTTAATCATTTCTTCTCTTTTCTTTTTCCCTACTGAAGCAATCATAACTGCTTCTCCTTTCTTTAATTCCTCTAGCTGGGAAAGATTTTCAATCCTTTTGAATTCGAATCCATTTATTTTATCCCTAATCTTCTTGTCTGAGCCCCAGCCTATTGTCGGTCTAGCAGCATATCCTCTTTCCTTCAATCTTACTTTACTATCTCCGCCCTTGGCATGTCTCCACTTTCTTTTTCTCTTCAATGTTTTACCGACCCTCATCATTCTATACCATCCAGGTCTTAAAAATAAGGGTTTTTTTCTTCTGTTTTCCATTTTAAATTTCTTCCCCCTCTTTTTCTACAATATAAATTCCATCTTGAAAAACTCTTCTATCTCTCTTTACAACTCTCGTAGCTCTTTCCAAGTTCGCTGCGCTTTGTCCCACTGCATCTTTATCTCCGGATTTTAATTCAATTTGATTTCCTTTTATACTACAACTTACACCCTTTAAAATCAGAGAGGTTCTATCCTTTTTCTCTCCTAAAAAGTTCTTTATAATAACTTTATCTCCTTCACTCTTCACATTCATAGGAAAATGTACATTACAAATTTCTAGCTTATACACAAACTCTTTTTGAATTCCCTCAATTAAATTTCTTATATGTGCTTCGATTGTTCCAGCTATCGCACTTTCTTTTCTAGATGCGATTTTACCCATAATGGATATTTTATTGTCCTTTTTTTCCAATTTAATTTTCTTAGAAAAAGGTAACTTCTTTCTAATCTCTGCCTCATTATATTTAACAACCACGTCCCGATTATCAAATATTACTTCTACTCCTTCTGGAATATCTATCTCTCTATTTATTTCTTTTACCATTAGTAATAATATGCTAACAAGCAACCTCCGGTATTTTTATCATAAACATCTTTTTGTCTAACCAATCCCTGGTTAGTAGAAACTACCAATGTACCAAAATTTCTTGAAGGCAAAAATCTTCGAATATACTTGTCAAGTTCACTAACTCCCACGCTATATCTTGGCTTTATTGCTCTACATTCATTCAATTTTATTATCTTAACAATTGCTTCTGGTTTCTTTCCATCTACAATTTCAAAATCTAGATATCCGTCTTCTTTCATCATAGTTAACAATCTAACTAAGACCTTCGAAACCTTTTTTATTCTTAATTCCTTTTTCTCTAGTCTTCTCACATTCATTATGTTATTCAATGCATCTGAGATTATATCTTGTGCCATTTTAACTATATTTTTTGAATCCTAATTGTGGAGCGAGTTCTCTAAAACACTGTCTGCACAAATGCAATCCATATTGCCCTACATGAGATCCAAGTCTTCCACATCTTTCACATTTTTTGCAAGAGATACCAAACTTTCGATCTTTTGGTTTATTGTGTTTTAGAAATTTTTTCAGAACAGCTGGTTTGTTTTTCAACTGCTTCGTAACCTTTCTCCAATCACTAGCACTCATTTTTTCCTCCCAATGAATTTAGTTTGATAGTTATCCTTCATAAACTGAATTATTTCTTCAGAGGAGATATCATTTCTTCTAACTATTCCCCTCTTAGCTTTTTTCAATCCTACTCTTTTTCCAGCTCTAGAGAACACCACACTAACCTCTAATCCCATTATTCCAACTTCTCTTATATACTCCATCTTTGGAATTTCAATATACTCTTTTATTCCAAAAGAGAAGAAATTCTTTTGAATTTGTTTTTCTTTCAATGTATTTCCTATTCCATCTAAAAGGTCATGAAGTTTTTCTTCTGCTTCCTTTCCCCTAAGTGTTACTTTTACTCCAACTTCCAAACCAGGCCGAACCCCCCAAGTTGGAATTCTCTTTTTAGCACGAACTTTTACAGGTTTAGCTCCACTAAGCTTTCCAATTAAAATCTCTCCCTTCGCAAGTTTGTCTTCAACGCCACCCACATTAAGAACGATTCTTTCAATCTTTATTTTTCTCATAATGTTTTCTTTCATTCTATTGCCAACAATATTTCTTTCTTCAAAAGAACTTGTTTACCCCCATCTAGTTTTACTTCAAAAACTTCCTTTTCTCCTTCTTTCTTTACATCTAGAATTTTTCCCTTGTTACTTATATGTTTTCCACCAATTACTTCTACTCTTGAGCCCTTACCAAGAGGAATTATTTTACCTGAATCTTTTCTCTCAAATTCAATAACTAGGCTGTCTCCGCAAGAAAATTTTTCCTTTAAAATCCTGTTTGTTCCGTCTCCCAAATTAGCTTGAACCTTGTTTCCAGCAAGGATTTTTTTCCCAATAATCTTAGAAATTTTCTTATTTATTTTTTCTTCTTTCAAAACAAATTTCTTTCCATCTTGTACCAAAACAAAAGTTTTATTCATTTCTTCTATCTCCAAGACATCTCTTGGTCTCATTGGAAATCCTTCATCTTTTCTCAATTTTCCATTTATTTTTAATTGTCCTTGAAGGCAAATTTTTTTTGCTTCTCTCCTTGTTTTTGCAATTTTAAGGATATCTCTCAGAGCAAACAAGATTGGCAAACTATCCTTACTTCCGTCGCTAGCTCTTGCTAAGTATTTTCTTCCTTTTCTAGCCAATGGCCATTTCCTAGGCATCTCACTTATTTTTCTGTGCATTTTTTTCCTCCACTTTTTTCTTAAATCTTCTCTTGTCGTCTTCGTTCAGTTTAATTATTTTTATCTTCGAAGGGTGAATCCAAACCTGAATCTTGTTTCCATCTTTTTTAGTAATATTCAATCCTTCTACGGAAACTCTCATCTTGTCTCTATCTACTTCTAAAACCTTGCCACTTTTCTTTTTAAACTTGCCCCTCATCACTTTAATTTCATCCCCCTTCTTAACTTCAAGGGTTCTGATTTCATATTTTTTTCTTAGAATCTTATCAAGGCAAGAACCCATGGACTTCTGTTTTAAATGTAACGGGAGGTTATGGATGTACTTTCTCTGTTTTCTAGGTTGTTTGCTAGAATTCCAACTAGTGGAGAATTTTTGTTTCATCTTAATAAATTATCGAAGCTAACTTCGAAACCTCCTTCCATCTTTCCTGAATTTCTCTTGCAACTGGACCCTTAACCTGGGTCCCTTTGGGATTACCTTTATTGTCCTTAAGTAAAACAACTGCATTATCCAAAAAACAAACTCTTTCTCCAGTCAATCTTCTCCAAGGTTTTTTTTGTCGAACAATAACTGCATCAAAAACCTCCCCCTTCATTTTTGGGTCTCCCTTTCTAACAGAAATTTTTACAAGGTCTCCTATTCTTGCAGGAGTTTGTCTTCCTTTTCTTGTATGGGCCCTTGTCACAGAAACAATTCGTACAATTCTTGCACCGCTGTTATCACATGCATTTAGAACGCTCCCTACATTAAATCCTCTAGTTACTCGAGCACTAATTGCTTTCATTTTTAATACTCCTTATTTTTTTAGTTACAATAAAATGCACATTCTTACTTAGAGGTTTACATTCCATGATTTCAATATAATCTCCAACGGAAATTAAATCTTTTAAATCAGAATTCAATCTTGCATGCAATTTGGTCTTTCTTTTTTCATATCTTTCATATTTTCTCAAATAAAGAAGTCTATCAAAGACAATTTCTACTCTATCATTAAATTTCTTACTAACAATTCCCTGAAAGGACCTTCCTCTAGGGTTGATTTTCTTTTCTTTAATTTCTTTTTTTTCAACAAGTTTTATTTCTTTTTTCATTTTGTTTTTATTTGACCTTCATCAAATCCCTCCTCCAAAAGAACTTTTTTAACCCTGGCTCTATGTTCTCCTTGAAGTTCTATTTGATTATTCTTTACTGTCCCTCCGCACGCGAGTTTTTCCTTGAGTTTTCTTGCAATTTCCTTAGCATCAACACCTTCCAATCCCAAAACAATCGTATTTATTTTTCCAAACCTTCTTTTTTCGGTTTGAATGACGATGTTCTGTTGCTTTTTGGCTATTTCTTGACAGACGCAAGCCTCTAGGGGCAACCCACAATTAGGACATATACTCATTATTTTTTATTGTCCTCCTTATTGGATTTAGTTAAAAGTTTAGCTATTTCCTTTCTTATCGCTCTTCTCTTTGTTGTTTCTTTCAACAGTCTAATCTTCAGTTCTTTTATTTTACTTTCCATTGTTTATTTTCTTCTTCGATTTAGTTTTTGTTTCTTCCTTTTCTAGGGAATTTATTCTTAGTTTGCTTATAAGTTCTTCGGTTATATCAACATTTTCTTTCAACATCTTATCTTTCTTCAGAATACTTACTTCAACCCCTACAATGCCCATTTTATCACAACCAGTACTTCTTGCCTTATCTACGAGGTGTCTTTGATCTCCTGTCTTTTTAAGATGACCAAATTTAAATCTCCAAGTTTTTGCTTTCTCACTTGGCAATTTTCCAGAAAGAACAATTTCACCACCCATTGCACCTGCAGACTTTATCTTTGTCAACATCTTATAAGCAATTGCTTTGAAACGCAGTGAGCCGAATCTTTCCAACGAAAGTGCAATTTCATCTGCAACTAACTGCGCATCTAAATCTTGATTTGCAATCTCTCCGATGTCTACATGGGGATTCTCCATTTTAAATTTTTTCTTTAAGATTGTGGTGAGCCTCTCAATGGATTCTCCTCTTTTTCCGATTATAATCCCTGGTTTATGTGTATAAACTATAATTCTCTCCCCAACAGGAGTATAATCAATTCGAACATTTGAAATTCTTCCCTTTCCGAACTCGTTCTTTATGAATTCTCTAACGCCCATTTCCCCTTTTCTAAGATTGATAAATTTTCTTTCTTCCATTTTATTTCTTTTTATTTCCAAGTTTAGTTTTTTCAACAGCCTCTATATAAATGTGAGTTCTCTTTCCTCTTCTCCCCTCTTTTTTATATGGCTCCGAAGCTTTATTAGAAACAGCAAGTTTTACAATTGGATTCTCAATTCCTCCAACATGCGCATTTGCCTTTAACTGTTTCAATAAAACTAGGATCTCTTTAGCAGCGTTAACAGGATATCTTCCAGACATTATTCCCTTACCCTTTCTATGAGGTATTTCTGCACCCCTCATCTCAATAACTCTCTTTTTCAATATAACTTTTTCTAATAACTCAATTCCAAAATCAATATTCCTTCCAATTATTGCCTTGCAAATATATTTAGAATTCTTTTGACTTATCCTCAATGAATGACCCCTTACAATTGCTTTATCTTTAGGAATGAATTCTTTTATTTCCTTCTTCTTTTCTTTCTTCCCAATATTTTCTTTCTCTTCAACAATCTTTTCCATTTCTTTTGTTTCTATATTTTTATCTTCCATTTTATTTCACCGAAAGCGAAGAAGTTCCCTTTGTTGCTCCAACCCCTGCTGCTCCATGTTTAACTGTTTTTCTAGTCATTACAAATTCTCCTAATCGATGTCCAACCATTTCAAGACTAATCTTTATGGGGACAAATTCTTTTCCATTGTGAACCCCTATTGTCCAATCCAAAAATTTTGGAATTATTACCATCTCTCTCAGATGTGTTTTTGGAATTTTGTTTTTCTGAATCTTTTTCTCAGCCTTTATTACAAAATGGTCAATAATCTTGGTATTTCTCATTAGACTTCTTCTTTCTCTTGATGCAATTCTTTTTGCAAAATCATCCAAACCTAATCCTTGTAACTCCTCTCTTTCCATTCCTTGGAATGTTTTCTTTTTCACAACTATACCATTATTTGTTGTCATTTGTTCTTCCTCCCTGTTCTTCTAGGTCTCAACAATCCTACTTTCTGACCAGGAGAAGCAAACCTTTGGATAATTTTGCTCTTAGGTCTTTTTCCTCTACCAGAACCAAACGGATGGTCTATAGCGTTCATCTTCAAAGCACTTGTTCTTGGCCAAAGTTTTGATTTAGCCTTATGAATATAATAATTCTTCCCTGCTTTCAAAATTGGTTTTTCTTTTCTCCCCTGTCCTGCCAATTCTCCAACAGTTACTCTACATCTTACATCAAAGAACTTTTCTTTTTTAGAAGGCATCATAACTTTTACAAGTTTCCCTTCTTTGCCTAGTATAATTGCAGAATTTCCACCAGTTCTTACAAGTTTCCCTCCATCTTCAAAACTATTTTCAATATTACATACTTTAGTGCCAGTTTTCAAAGAGCCCAAACTAGCAATATCTCCATAACTCTCTCCCTCCAAATTCAACCTTTGTCCTTCAAAAACACCTTTTGTTGCAAAATTAAAGAATATCTTTCCATTTTCGTCTCTCATTTTAGCTATTGGGGCACTATGTCCTGCAGAACTCAATAATTTTATTACAACAAACTCCTGACCGATCTCACTTGGATAACTAGGTTTAACAGAGAATGCTTTTCTTCTAACTCTATATGTCGAGCTTCCGTGTCCTCTTGCCTGTGAAATTATTCTTTTTCCCATTATAACATTCCTATTTTTGTTGCTATATCTGCCGCAACAAACTCTGATTTTAATTTAACATAAGCCCGCTTTTTATTCCCTCTTGTCAACGTTTTTATACTTTCAACTTTAACATCGAAAAGTTCTTCAACTTCCTTTTTAACTTCTTCTTTTTTTACTTTTCTATCTACTTCAAAACATAATAAATTATCTCTTTCAATCATTCTAACAACTTTCTCACTAGAAACTGCTTTTTCTAAGATTATTTTTTCCATTTTTCCTTAATCTCCTTTATTGCTTCTTCACTGTAAATAATCATTCTTCCAGGAACCCCATTCAATGTTAAATCATTAATAGCCAAATCTCCTACCTTAACAACTTCTATACCTTTTCTTTTCATTTCCTCTTTATTTCCTATTACTAAAACTAATCCTGCACTCGTTCTATATTTTCTTCCCCTGGATTTTCCTTTTCCACTTCTCCTACACTTTTTCTTAAGTGCATAATCTGCCAATTCTCCAAATACATTATTCAAAAATTCAATAAGTTCTTTTGTTTTACTCTTTAACAAATCCTCACCAACTACAACTGCTCCCTTGAATCCTTTTGTTTTATATGTTTTTTCTAACCAAGTAGGATTTACACTCGCACTAAAACAAGAATTCATCGCAACTTCAAGTTCTTTTTTATTTATCTTCCTAAATTGATTTTTTTCTGTTCTTGGGGGGTGTGCAGTTCTTCCACCTCTTGTGTTTGTAGTAGTTGCACCAACCCAATTAAAAGAAGAACCATGTCTCGACATAATTTTTCTCGGAATTCTAGAAATTCCTTTCCCGTAGGTAACCTTCCACTCATGTCTTTTCTTTCTCGAAATTCCAGAAGCAGAATATCCTGCACCCGCTCCAGGCATAACTCCATACGGTTGCTCTCTCTTTTGTGCTTCAAAAACTTTTTGAACTATATCTTTCCTAACTCTCGAAGAGAAGTTCTTAGGGAGTTCAATTTCCTTTCCTTCCTTTCCAGATTTATTATATACTTTTGTTTTCATCTTATTTCTAATAACTCCAATTTTTTCTTTAATTTATTCTTTGGGGCTCTAAGGGGTTTAGTTAACAATACTTGTCTTTTTGAAGGGCCTTGAACAGATCCTGCTAAAATAAAATAATCTCCTTTGAGATTTCCATATTTTGGAAATGTTTGTTTTTCCTGTTCGCCGTTTCTTTTTCCAAGAATTAAACTATTATAGCATGTTCTAGTGTGGAATCCTGTTTGTCCAGCTAATGGGACTCTGAAACTCACTCTCGCAGGATGCCATGGACCAAGGCTTCCTGGCCTTCTAACTCCTTTCTCAGACTTATGAGATTTCAATGAAATTCCAAATCTCTTAACAGGTCCTTGAAGTCCCTTTCCCCTCGTAACTCCTCTAACATCTAATAGGTTTTCAGAGAAAACTTCACTTGCCTTTATACCTTTTCCTATTTTTTCCTTAACAAAACTTATCTTTTCTTCCTTGGTTCCTTCAAGACCTATCTCTGCCATATCAGGGGTTTTCTTAAATAATCCTTTATTGTCCGAATAAACAATAACTCTAACATCGTCAAAATCTTTTTTAGAATTTTCCACTTTTTTTACATTTTTTGGAACTTTCAAAATTCTCTTTAATTGTTTGTCATTAGAAACCGCAATATCTTCAGCAACCTTTCCGTCCTTATACAATCTAACTGAAAAAATCTTCAATTCAGGACACTCAATGATTGTAGCAGGAAGAGTTATTTTCTTTCCCTTTGTCATTGAATCGGGAGTATCATCCTTAACTAATACAGAAATCATTCCCACCTTATATCCTATAAAACCCTTTAACCCTTTTTCTTGAACTTTTATTGCTTCCCAATTTACACTAGGTAATATACTAGTACTTCTCTTTCGAGGCCAAAACCTCATACTTCCATATCTCGGTCTATTTATTCTAGGCATTTTTCTTTTCCTTTTTGACTCAAAGTTAGCAGACTTTTCGTCCTAAGTTGCATTCGCTTCAACCAAGCGAGTGTGCAACACCAAAATTCTTAATCTAAGTATTTTAGACTAATATCTACAAAACAAATGATAAAAAGATCCTTTTTAAATCTGTTGGTTTTATTTTTATTAAGGAACTTGTTTATTTCTAAAAAACTCAAAAATCAAAACCTTTTTAAACCAAGAATTTTTATTGAAACTATCTACTTCTTATTTATTTAAGACGTAGTGTACACACAATGGGTTTAATCAATGATGAATTCGACTATCTAGAAGAAGATAATGAAGGTCTTCCGTTAGTTTCAGAACAAACAAAGGAAGAGCCAGGGCAGGAAGAGCCAGTTGTAGAAGAAAAGAAAGAAGATCCTGCAAACGAAGAAAAATCAAATCTTTTTGTAGTCAAAGTTACAACAAATAAAGAAGCAAGGGCTTTTGAATTAATCTCGGACAGAGTCCAATCAAAGAATCTTGAAGTTTATGCAATTGCAAGACCACATGGTTTAAGAGGTTACTTATTCCTAGAAGCAAAAGACAAGGAGAATGCAGAAGAGGCATCTTTTAATTTACCCTATGTAAGCAAGATTATTCCTCAAAAACTTTCTTATGTAGAAATAAGGCCAATGTTGGAACCTGTGACAGCAGATGTCAATATTGAGAAGGATGATATTGTTGAAATCGTTTCTGAACCTTTCAAGAAAGAAAAGGCAAAGGTTGTCAGGGTAGATAAATCCAAGGGAGAAGTTATAGTTTCTCTTCTAGGAGCCATTATTCCAATTCCCGTTACGGTTAAGATAGATAACGTTAGAGTAATAAGAAGGGAGGATGAAGAAAACAGTTAGTTTTAAAAACAGATTTTCTAAACTCATTCTATGGTTACAATAAAATTATTAGTTGATGGTGGTGCAATGAAGCCAGGTCCAGCGGTAGCTCAGCAATTGGGTCCAATGGGAATTAATATGGGGAAGGTTATTTCCGACGTTAATGAATCCACAAAAGATTTTGCAGGAATGCAGGTTCCAGTTAATTTAGATGTGGATGCAAATACCAAAGAATTTAAGATAAAAGTATTATCTCCTCCGATTTCCGCACTATTAAAAAAAGAGGCGGGGATTGAATTGGCCTCTGGAGCGAGAAAAAAGATGCAATGTGCAAACCTCTCAATCGAACAAATAATTTCTGTAACGAAACAAAAATTTCCTAATATGCTTGCAAAAGATTTTCGAGGAGCTTTCATGTCCGTATTAGGGAGTACAATGTCCTTGGGAATTTTGATTGAAAGCAAAGATCCACAAGAGTTTATTGAAGAAGTTAAACAAGGCAAATACGATGAGGAAATCTCAAGTCAGAAAACAGATGTTTCTCAAGAGAGAATTCAAGAACTCAAATCATACTTTACAGGTATTAAATCTAAACAAGAAGCTGCGAAGAAGGCAGAAGATGAGGCTAAGGCCGCTGAAGAAGCTAAGAAAACAGAAGCAGCAGTAGCTAAGCCAACAACGGAAGCTGCTCCGAAAGCTAAGAAGTAGATTTAAAAACAAACAACTCCCTATCATTTCAAGGGGTTATGGGGTAACCTGGTAGCCTACGAGCTTTGGGAGCTTGTGATTCCGGTTCAAATCCGGATAACCCCATAAGCATAAAATGCTTAAACACTTCGAAATTGAAGTTTAAATACTTCAATTTAATTCAGGGAGAATCGAAGTCCCAGAGAATCCAAAAGATTTTCTGGTCTGGATAATCTCCAAGGTGTCGAGTGAATCTCGATATTAAATTCAAAGAAAACGAAAATGGCAGTAAAAAGAAAAAAAATCGGTTCGGCAGGAAGGTTTGGTGCTGGTTATGGTAGGCCAAAACAGAAACTTGTAGCTGTGGAAAAAATCCAAAGAAAAAGACAAGAATGTCCATTCTGTAAGGGAAGAGCTACAAGACTTTCAAATGGTATTTGGAAATGTAATAAATGTTCAAAAAAATTCGCGGGAGGTACATACTACATTTAATTCCATGGCAGTCTACAAATGTTTCAATTGCAACAGCGCGATAAAATCTGAGGAATTAGACAAAAGATTTCTCTGCCCTCATTGCGGTTCTAGAATTTTTTATAAGCCCAGAACTAAAATGAAGACAGTAAATTCTGACTAATGAATCCTTCAGAGAATCCTCTTTCTAGTCTAGATGAAGAAACACAAATGAAGATTCAAGAAATCCAAATGCAAGAACAGGGATTTCAACAATTGATTCTTCAAAAAAGAAGCTTTAAGTATGAACTAGATGAAACGGATTATGCAATTAAAGAATTAGAAAAAGCAGAAGGGGAGGTATTTAAAATCGTCGGAGGGCAGATAGTAATCAAAACAGATAAGAATCTTTTAAAAGAAGAACTAACTCACAAAAAAGAATTAATCGAAGTTCGTCTAAAGAATATAGAAACTCAAGAATCTGAATATTCAAAGAATATAGAAGCTATGCGAGAAGAAGTCATGAAAAAGCTTGCTCCGAAAAAATCTAAATAGTTCACTATATAAATGTTTAAATACTCTCAATTCAAACAAACAATATGACATTCAAATTTTTCAAAAAAAACAAAGAAAAAGAAGAGGAAACACCCGAGTTTATAGAAATTGGTGGAGAACAAGAGATAAAGGATTCTAAGGTTCTAGTTAAAACATTTGTTCTAAAAGAATATGAAGACATCAATCCGATTCTTAATTCATTGAGAGAAGGGTATACAATTGCAGTTATTGATATAAAACAATTGAAGAATAAAGATGTTATAGAGTTGAAAAGAGTAATTTCCAAGATTAAAAAGACTATTGAAGCCATGGAAGGATCTATTGCAGGTTTTGGAGAAAATACTGTGATTGCAGTTCCACCTTTTGCAAAGATTCAAAAAGGTTCGGAAGAGGCTCCAAAAAAGTCTTCTGATTCTCTTGAAAGATTTTAAGCTTAATTTTTTAAACTAACTTAATCTATGATTATTATGGAAAAATTATTCTTAGAGTTTAGAAAGAAATACAATTCGAATGAGGACTTTTCACACTTAGATCTCCTTGATGGAAAAACAATTTCTATTGCAGGAACTGTTCAATATTTAGATTTCATAAATCCAATAAAAGACTATTTAGAAAAAAAAGGGAAGACAGTCTTAATAAAAAAAGGAGCATTTCACAATGCTCACGTAATCGGTTGTAATCCTTCTGCATTCGATAAAAAAGCGCAAACACTCCTGCTACTTGCAGATGGAAAATTTCATGCAACAAACAATGCTTTGATTTTAAATAGAGAAATATTTGTTTTCAATTTATTTAATCTAGAAAAGTTCTCTCGAGGAGATCTTGATATTCTAAAAAAGAAAATAATAGCTAAACAAACAAAATTTCTTTCTTCAGATATTGTGGGGATAATTGTTTCAAATAAGTTAGGACAAAATTTTAGAGCCCCAGAGAAAATAGCAAAGAGTATTGAAAAATTAAATAAAAAAGTTTTTATTTTTGAAACAGATAACATCAATCTTTCTGAACTGGAAAACTTTCCTAAAATTCAAATTTGGATAAATACTGCTTGTTTTGGTTTAGCTTCTGATAGTTTGAAAATAATCAACATTCAAGATATTCTCCAATTTCTTTAAACTCTAGAAATACTAAAAACCGATTTTAATGCAACAATTATTGTTGCAGGTACAAACATCACCATTAAAGAAGCAAGTACTGCACTCAACGAAGAGAGAATTGGGACTTGAGAAACATAAACCAATGCGGTCTGACCAAAACCGCTCACAATAACCAATGACAACGAAGCCACTAAAAAAGTAAAAGAATCCTTGTCGCTAAAATTAAAAAATCCTACAAGAATCCCTAAGATAACTAACAAAGCATAAGGAACGCTACTTGTCTTTGCAATATCCAAGCTCTGTTGCAGGATCCCCATCAGAACTGCAAGAATAACGCCAATAAGGAATGCGTATGCTCCAATCAAATTCTCTCTTGCCTTAACCATATATAATAGGAGATACTCTGTTTTATAAACATTTCCAAAATAAAGAATTCTTTAACCGAAAGATTTATAAAGGTGTTGTAACTTTGTAATTACATCATGGAAAAAGCAACAAGATTTACACTTGCATTTTTATTCGCATTTCTATTCGTAACAGGATTAGGAAGTGCATTCATCGTTTCTCCAACTTCAATTTCTTTTTCAAATCCAGATAGTTTTAAGATAATTGAATTTACAGGAGAAACTGGGTTTAATTACACTCTATCTTTTCCATCTATTTCCTTGGAAGGAGCGGACGGATATATTGCTACATTCTCTCTGAGCGGAAAGGATACAATAAATGAAACAGAAAAGATTTCTCTAAATTTAAGTGCTTCAAGTCTAGATTATTCTAATTTTGATTTGGGTGAAGAATATAGAACAACCGTTATTATTCCAACAATCAAAACAAACGTCACTAACTCTTCAGATTTTGATGACATAAACCTCACGTTTTCTTTAGAGGTCTCAAACAGCTATTGTAAATATGGGCATGTAGGAACCTTAGTAGAAATTGGAGACATAGATGATAGTGATGATTTTGAGTGGAGCCCATTAGAGGATATAAAGATTACTGTGGAAGATGTTTATAATGGTGCAGACAAGAAAAAAGATATAACTGTTAAACTAGCACTATACAACTCCGAAGGTAAAGCAGTGTATCTAACAACC
>CAZGZN010000003.1:0-23214 GCA_964530285.1 Candidatus Woesearchaeota archaeon | reverse complement strand
TTAACCATAAATTTTCTTAAAAGAAAAGCCTTTATAAACTTTTGGGAACTTCGTTTACTATGGACATAGAAAAACAAGTTGAAAAAACAATTAAAGAGTATTCTCTCATAAATAAGAAAGATAAGGTGGTCGTTGCCCTCTCGGGTGGAAAAGATTCCACAACAATTCTTCATATTCTTCATAAACTTGACTACAGGGTGGAGGGATTGATGATTGATCTACATTTAGGAGAATGGAGCAAGATCCATAGAAAAAATATGCAAGAGTTTTGTAAGGAACTTGGGGTTTCTTTTCATGTTGTTGATTTAAAAAAAGAACTTGGACAGGGAATCTGTTTTATCAAAACAGTTCTCAAGAAAGAGAAGAATCTAACTGGTTGTACTGTTTGTGGAATAATAAAGAGGTGGATTTTGAATAAATGGGCAAAAAAATTAAAGGCAGATGTAATTGTAACAGGACATAACTTAGATGATGAATGTCAAACGGTTTTGATGAATTTTCTGAAGGGAAATGTTTTTTTAGGAATAAACTCTAGTCCGGCAACAGGTGAGAAAAATCAAGAAGGTTTTGTTCAAAGAGTTAAACCCTTCTTTTTTGTTCCAGAATCAGAGATAAGAAAATATGCAGAAAAGAAAAAATTTAAAATCCTTTATGATAGGTGTCCTTGTGCAATCGGAACCTATAGGGTTGAAACCCGTGGTTGGTTGAATGAAATTTCTGACAAAGAAAAATTAAAGATTGTTAGAGGGTGGCAGAAGATAATCCCTCAGTTGAAGAAAAAACAAACAGGACAGATTTTTAAATGTAAGATTTGTGGAGAACCTTCAAGAAATGAAGTTTGCAAGGCTTGTGGGATATTTGAAGTTATGGGAAGAAGATAAGTGTAACAACATTAGTCTAAAAATTATTTCAAAATAATCTTTCAAATACAATAATTTTTATAATCTCAACTAGTTCAGAGTTATTATGCAAAGATTAGAAACACTTTATGATTTATTCCCCGAGCAGAGCAGAGATGCAATAAAATCTCTTTCAGAAGATTCGGAATTTCAAAAACAATTGCCTGCTCTTGTTTTGGAGAGGATAGAAAAATCCGCAAATCGTGTTCTTCCCATAGAATCTGATATGCTTCCGTTGTTCTTTTCCAGGGCAGGTTTTGCAGAATCTGAAGAGATATATAAGATGGCAAACCTTTTTGGAAGATATTTTTCTCACAGAGGGGGATTTTTACCTCTTGCAATAGACTATCTGGGAGATTTAGAGAAATTAAAAAGGGATAATCGATCTAAAAGAAGTTTTGTATTGGAAGGAGAAGATTTTGCATCTAGATGTTTATTTTCACTATCACTGTTTTATGAGGCATTGAATAAACTTTATTCAAATAAGGGTGCACCCCACCCAGAATTTTATAGAGAAGTAGGAAAAAGAACTTTTGCAAGTGTTGGAGAAGACTCTATTGCAGAAAATTTTGATAGATGGGAAGAGTTTATTAGAGAAAATGCCTTTAGTTAGATTATTTTATCCAATTCAATTTCAACCGCAACAACAGGAAAATCAATTTTCCAATTCTTTAAACATCTTGGAGAAAGTTCTCCGATAAACCCTATCTCTTTTTTATCCACCAAAATTTTCCCAACCCTTCCCGGAATAAAATTGTTGTTTTCGGTTTCTTGGATTTCATAGCTTTTCCCCAACATCTTGAATAAATAATCAAGAGATTGTTTTATTTGAGTAAAATCTGTTTTTTCTTCGCAAATTGCAATAGAAAGAAGTTCTTTTTCTCTTATTCCTGTTTCTGTTTTGTTTTCTTTTTCTAAATCGAAAACCCTGCCCATTTCAAAAATCTTTTGAGGATAAGATGAATCAGAGTTCTCCGAAAAAATCTTCATAAGATTTGTTAATAAATCAATCCTTAAAACATTGTATTCTGTTTTAGAATCTTCGACTTCAATAAATTCATTGAATTGATAATGCATTTTTTTAATTTCTTCTTTTGTATTCAGATGTAAACTTGATGCTTCAATAAACCCTATTCCAGAAAGGATGTCTCCTATAACTCTTTTTTTTATGGAGATCTTGTCTTCTTCAGCAATTGTAGAAATCTTTGGAATTTCAGGAACAAAATTCGCATAACCATAAGCGATTGCAACATCCTCTGCAATATCTACCCAGTGTAAGATATCCGTTCTGTATGGGGGAACTAAAGCAAATAACTTCTTTCCATCCCTCTTCGTTGCAATATCCATCCTTCTTAAGAACCCATCAACTTCTTTTTCCTTTAGTTCTAATCCAAGAATTTTATTGATATCTTCAATCCTAAACTCGATTCTCTGTCGTTCTAAATTTGGACTTAAAGAATCTTCTTTGTCTTTTATTTTGACAGCATAGATTTCTGCACCCATCTCAGCTAGAGCTGTAACAAGGATATTTAAAGATTTTTCAAGATAGTGTTTGTTGAAACCCGAACATTCTATGAATACTTCTTTTGTATTTTCTTCTATTCTTCCAGTTTCATGAGAATTGATTATTGGAGGCATACTTAAAATTTGTTGATTTGAATCTATAAATAGGGGATATAATTCGCATCCCTTCAATAGATCTGCATATTCTATTCCTGTAGGATGTTGTCTCAAGATTTGTGCACCAGTTATTTCGCTTGGATATTCTAGGGGTCTAAATTTTATTTCTGAAGGACTCTTTGCAATGAATCTTATAGGAAAATTAATCTTTTCAAGAGGATAAACTCCCATTGCCATCTTTTTCCTTTTCCTTCCGATTGTGTTATGTAACTTTTCTTGAATATCGATTATGTCTTTTATTCTTTGATCGTTAAGCCTTAGATTTTTAACGACTGCACAGACTGTAAGAGGTCTAACAGCCTTCACAGATTTGTCGATTATAACTTCGTAATTAGACTTTTTGATTTTGTAATCTGTCAATTTTCCTTTTCCAAGATAGTTTTTCATGTATCTAACAAAACCTTGTGTGGATAGTAAGTCTGTTCTATTTGGAGTAATATCAATTGTAATCTCTTCTTCCGAGATAGAATCAATTTCGATTCCCGCCGTTGTTATTCTCTCTTGAATCTTTTCGTCTATCTCACCAAGTTTTTTTTCAACTTCTTTAAGGTTTAGTGTTATTGTTGTCATTCTGTCCAGAACTTTATATCCCTAGATTTAGTTAAATTGTTCTTGTAAAAATCTCTCAAGTCTTGAATTCCAAAATATTGCATTATTATCCTATCAAATCCTGGACCCCATGCTAAAACAGGTATGTGTTTCCCGAAGAAAGGAATTGTTAGTTCTGGTCGAAAAATTCCTGCACCTCCTATTTCAACCCAGCAGTTTCTGTCTTCGTTCCAACTATCAATTTCTACAGATGGCTCAGTGTAGGGGAAATAATGGGGTCTAAATCTTAATTTTTTGTGTCCCATCCTATTAAAAAATTGTTTTAGGTATCCCAAAAGTTGTCTGAAATTAGCATTTTCGTCTACAACAATTCCTTCACTTTGATTGAACTCGAATCCGTGACTCCAATCAACTGTTTCGTTTCTAAAGCACTTTCCCAGTGCAAAATATTTTGCAGGAAACTCTTTTTTCTCGGCGATTTTCTTTAGGGTTTGTGCAGAGAGTGGAGTGGTATGTGTTCTCAATAAAACTCTTCTTGCCGAGTCTTCTTCCCAATTTGATTTCCAACCAATTGAACTTGCAATTTTTCCCTCATGTGCCTTTTTCACATCTTCAACGAGCTTTTTATCTGGCAGATTTCCCTTTAATTTTTTTATTAAGAATGTATCCTGAACATCTCTTGCAGGATGGTCTTGGGGAGTAAATAACGCATCGAAATCCCAAAAAGCTGTTAAAACCAAATTTCCTGTCATCTCTTTAAAACCCATGTCCAACCAAATTTTTTTTGCATAATCTGTAGCCTGATTGACAAAATGCCTTTTTCCTCCGTAAATTCTTGGAACAGGGCCCTTTAGATCATACACTCTAAACTTTTTTCCTTTCCAAGAAGCGCTCCTTATCATTTTTGGATTTAATTTTTCTATTAATTCCTCTTTTAAATCTTCAACCTTAATTTTTTTGCCTTCTTCTGTTATAAAAGAACTAATCATCTTTTTCTCTTTTATTTCTATAATATCTTTTCTAGACCTCAAATTTTCAAGTGCGAATTTTTGTTCTGGTTTCAATTCTTTTTCTTCTATAGGTAAAATAGAAATTAGTTCTTCTTCCAAGGTCCTCTTTTCAACTTCTTTTTCTGAAGCAGTTAATATTACCTTTCCTTCTTTGATTTCTACAAATGCTTTTTTCTTTAGGACACCAATTGAAATTTTAGCCTCATTATCATTCAAACCCGTAACGTTTCCGATTTCAGACAGATGAATTAATTTCTTCTTTGCAAGTTCATCCAATAATTTTCTTTCAGGAAGTCCTTTCTTTTGATAATAAACTCCATTTATTCCTAAGCCAATAATTTTCTTTTCCCCAGTTTTTAATTCTACTAAACCTTTCTTAGACAAGAAATCTAATGCCCTTAAGAGCGTAGTGTTGTCTACTTCTGCTTTTTCCGCAATTTCTTCGGAAGTCCCATTTGCATAGGGCAAAACTTTTCTTTCAATAGCAGACAAAGACAATAAAAGTTTCTCTTTTTCCATGAAAACTAAAGAACTGGAGGTTATTTAAATATTTGTAAAAATCAATCAACTTCCTTTAGACCACCAAACAATCTCCTAATAACTCCTTCTTTTTTTGCTTGACTTCCGTTAACCTTGTGCGCAATTTCCAAGTATTTTTTAGAAACTCTGCTTCTAGGACTTGTATGGACAACTGCATCTCGCTTTGTTAAGGCTTGTTTTACCGCTTCATCTTCAGGAATTACCCCTATAATTGGTGTTTCCAACATAGATTTAATAGAAGAAAGAGGCATTTCATATTTTGCATTTTTATGGCGAGTTACTATAACTCCCTTAACCTCTTTTCCCAAGTTTCGGGCTATTTTGACTGCCTTAAGAGCATCTGTTACAGCAGGAAGTTCGGGGTTTGTAACAACGATTATCTCTTCTCCAGACTCGATTGTTGCAATGGCTTCTTCTGAAAAACCTGCAGCAGAATCTAGGACTATGTAATCTGCAAGATCTTTTAATCTTCGAATTATAAATGGAACTTTTTTTGTGTTAAAGTTAGTTATTTCTTTTACAGAAAGAGATGAAGGAATTATTTTTGTACCTGAACTATGTTCATATATCGCTTCTTCAATCTCCGCTTTTCCCTTTAAAACATGATTAAGAGTAATTGGAACGATTGGGGCCCCTAAATGAATACCAATATTTGGAGTATTTAAGTTTAAATCAACGACGATAACTTCTTTTCCAATTTTATTGAGCGCTGCCCCGAGGTTTATAGCAGTAGTAGTTTTTCCTACTCCTCCCTTTCCAGAGATTATTGTAACTATCCTTCCCATGTTATTTTTTGACAGATAACTCGTGACGAATAGCGCTTATAAACTTTTCTAATTTCTCAGAATACTCATTTAGAAGATCCATATTAATATTTGTTTCTCGGGTTCCCTCGATTATCTTTAAATTAACATTTTTTCTGAACTCTCCTTCACGAGACTTTTGTAGGTCTGGAATTCTTCTAAAAAACACATAAAGAGGTAATATATCCTGAATTTCTTTGTTTTTCTTGAAATAAATCCTAATATATTCAATTTTTTGTTTAGGGCTGTTTGGCAAACACACTATTTTCTTGTTTGTAATGGCTTTGTTTATTATTGCATCAAAACTTAAATCGATTAAACTTCTCCATCTCTCAAGTAAGTTCATAATTACGTCACAAGTTTTAGTATATTTTAAACTTACATACAGCAGATGATCTGCACTGGTTTTTTCTTTAGTTATCTCTTCCAACATTTTAAAATCTAATGAGAGATTGGAAAGTAACACCCCTATATATATTTATGCTTTTTATTGGAAGAAATAGCAAAAATTAAGTTCTCAACAGAAGAGATATATCCCTTAACCTTCTCTTTTGAAATAGAAACATAATCATCTTCTGAGAAGATTACTAATTTGTTGCCCTTAGAAAACTCCATTGAGGCAACCTTATATCTTTTTGCAATAATCAGAAGATCAATTAAGTTTTTTCGATCTCCCTCCTCTATATATTTAGATGAAATTTTCTTAAAAAAGAAGAACTTTTTATCCTTTCCACGAAATTTTTCAGTCTGAGAACAGAATTCAATAGAATTTATCAATGCTTTAACCAACTCTAGTATAACTTTTGAGAAAATTCGGTTGTTATTTAATAAATTTGTGCTAATAAAAAAAAGTCTCTTGCTTTTTGCTAGATGATTTTCTGCTTCTTTCAGCAGATTTTTATGATTTTCATCCATCTTATTTATTCTTTAGGTATTCGTATGCCGACTTTGCAGCAATTGCTCCTTCTCCAACTGCAGTCACAACTTGTTTTAAACTGTTGTTTGTATTATCCCCTGCTGCATAAACTCTTTCTATTGAAGTTTTCATCTCTTTATCTGTTTCTATATATCCATCACAATCAAGTTTTATATTTAATTTTTCGATAATTTTTGTTAGGGGTGCTGCTCCGATTTCAATGAAGACTCCATCAACATTTAGTTCTATTTCTTTTTTTTCTTTTTCTGGTTCTTCTACTACAATTTTAATTTTGTTTACTTTCTTTTCTCCGGAAATTTCTTTTGGCTGTGCAAAGTAAATAATTTCCACATTCTCTTTTTTTTCTAATTTTTTAAGAGAGATTGGCTCGCATCTCATTTCGTGTTTTCTATAAAGAATGTAAACCTTCTTTGCGATTGTGGAAAGATAAATTGCAGCACTTGCAGCAGAATTTGCTCCTCCGACCACTACAACATTCTTGTCTCTAAAAAAGTTTCCATCGCATGTTGCACAGTAACTTACTCCCTTTCCTAAAAATTCTTTTTCTCCTTTTATGTCTAGTTTTTTGTGCTCAGTTCCAAGTGCAATTATCAAAGTTTTTCCAAGAAATTTATCGAAAGCACTTTCACAAATAAATAGTTCATTTTCCTTTCTTACGGAGATAATCTCTTCTTCTTTTATCTTAGCACCAAACAATTCTGCTTGTTCTCTGAACTTAGCCATGAGTTCCATCCCATTTCCAATAAATCCGGGCCAATTCTCAATTTCTGGAGCAAGGTTTGCAGTTCCTCCACTGGATTTTGTAACCACTAGTGTATTTAAGTTATACCTTGCAGAGTAGAGTGCTGCAGTAAACCCTGCAGGCCCCCCTCCCAAAATTAAAACATCATAAATCTCTCCCATTTTATTTGAAAGTTCTTGTCTTTTTTAAATATGTGTATTCAGTGTTTAACCACAGAAACATTTAAAAGAGAGTTGGTTTTTAACTAGGTATGGAAAAAGATTTAGGCAAGATAAAGAAGAATGATGATACAGATATCTTAATAAGAATTGATGATTTCGGAGGAAAGATTGGATTGACAATTAGAGAATATGTTAACAGTTCTCCTTCGGGGTATAAGGGATTCACAAAGGCAGGAACTCGAATTCCTCTGGAAAGTTTAGATGGGTTCAAGAAGATTGTTGCTTCAATAAACCCTTCTGATTTTAAATCAGATAGTTCTAACTCCTCCCAAGAAGAGTTGAAAGAGGAAGAAGAAAGCTACTTATAAAGAATAGTTTTTATAACAATAATTCTTATTAAGCTTCTGGACCCTCAGTTTTTATGAGATATTCTGTAAGGAAGAGAAGAATTGAAGATAAGGTTTATGAGGCCCTAAGTTCCTTGGAAGAAGAATTTGGACTTAATCTAAAAAACTACCCCGAGGTTGTTTATATGAGTAAAGGAACAATACCTGAACTGTTGGGTCTTTGTCCGAGTCTTACAGATTGCGTGAGAGAGAGCAAACAATGCGGAATAAGTCGTTTTTTATATAAACAAAATCTAGTCCTGATTACTCGAGATTTGCCAGAACATATAAATGAAGAATCTGCTCATTGTTTACATCTAAACAGTGCAAATATTTCCCTAAGTAGAAGAACTAAGGCAGACTGGTTTTCAATCAATATCCTTATAGAAATGATTGGCTATTTGGGCTCAAAGGTTTTAGATCCTTCTAGAAAGAATCAATATAGAGGTTATCCTGATTATTTCTTAATTGCAAGAAAAAAAGAAATTGACTTTAAAGAAGCTCTTGAGAGAATTGAAGATTATGAGGGCGATGGTGAATTTAATTGGACAGAATTTTTTGTACATCAACAAGGATATACTTTGGCAGAAAAAATGTTTTATGCATTAGAATTGGGAGATTTGAGTACTGGCTCTGTTTCTAGGATTATAAAAAAAGATTTTAATAAAGAGGGCTCTGCATTGAGGAAGTTTATTGATTTGAGAAGAAGGTTCTGGCCAGTTGAATCACCCCAATTTACTTCTTAAAATTTTTCCAGAGTTTCCTTTAGGCAGAGCCACTACAAATTCTATAATCTTTGGATATGTATGCCCTGCGTAATTCTCTTTAACAAAGTCTGAAAGTTCTTGCTTTTGTTTTTCAACATTATAAATCTTCTTTCTAGGAACAATAAATGCTTTTAGAATACTCCCCCTTTCTTTATCTGGAACCCCAATTATTGCACATTCTCTAACAAGAGGGTGTTTAATAAGGACATCTTCTATTTCTAAGGGAGAAACCCTCTCTCCAGAAGTTTTGATTATATCATCTTTTCTTCCCTCAAAATAGAAATAACCCTCGCTGTCTTGTTTAACTAAATCGTGAGTTAAAAAATAACCTTTGGAAAAATAACTTTTAAACATTTTATTGTGCTTCCAGATTCCAGTCATCATTGCAGGCCAGGAGGTTTTGATTAACATTTCTCCTCCCCTGACAATGGCCCTTACTCCGAATGCTCTTCCTAGGGACTTTTTCTTTAAAAAAAGATTTGCAACAACAATCGCCCCAATTTCTGTTTGCCAATAACTGTCTATGATCCTTATTCCTAATTCTTCATAATGCTCAACAATATTCCAGGGAAGTGCTTCTCCTACAGAACAGATTCGATCTATATATTTAGAGTCTTTTTTAGAGAAACTTCCTCTAAATAATCTCAAGACTGTCGGAGCAGTATAGATATTCTCAATCCTATTTTTTAATATAAATCTCCTCCATTTTTTTGCATCAAATCTCCCTTGGATTGAGAAAACTGTTGCTCCGACAAGAAAAGGTGAAAGAACTCCATAAATTGCTCCTGTAACCCATGCAGGATGAGCAGAACAGAAGTATCTTTTTTCAGAGTCTATTCCGAGAATTTCTTTTGCAGTGTAAATCCATTGCACAGCTCCTTGATGTGGGAGCATTATTCCTGCAACAGGGGTTCCTGCAGTAGATGAAGTAAAGATCATATAACAACTCTCTTTTTTATCTAGAAGGATTGTTTCACAAATTGTCTTTGCTTTTCTAATTTCTTTTTTAAATTTTTTTGAATCTACAATAAAAACATTTCTTAATGTTTTTGGATTTTTTATCTTCTTATATCTATTGAGAAGTTTTTTGTCTGTGACTAAAAAATTGACATCGCCTCTTTCCAGCCTTAGTTCTAACCCCTCTGATTGAAAAGCTTCAAACAAAGGCATTGCAATCGCTCCGAGTTTGATTACTGCAAGCATTCCGAAATAAATTTCAGGACATTTGGGAAGAAAAAAAGCTACCCTTTCTTTTTTCTTTAATCTCTTTTTCTTGAATAAATTTGCATATTTATTGATATTGTCTAAAAGTTGTTTGTAGTTATACTTCTCTATTTTTCCATTTTCTTTTTGAAAGTGCAATGCAAGGAGGGCCGGTTTTTCTTTTGCTCTTTGCTCAATAATCTGAATAAGGTTAAATTTATTTTTAGGAATATTATATTCTTTTTCAAGCTTTTTCCAATTTAGAATAGAACTCATTTCTTGTTTTCCAAAAATTTATTTACTAATTCCAATGACTCTTTTTGGTTCTGAAAATTGACTAATCTTTTTGCTTTTTGAAAAAGGAGCCACCTATAATCTGAATGTTCTCTTTGATCAATTTTACATTTTTTCTTCTTAACTTCTGCAGAAAAGAGTCTAAATGTTTGCCCAATAAAACTTTTTCGGTCTTTTAATCTTATTGGATATTTATACTTCCCAGAGAGATTATGTTCTTTTGTATTGAATCCCTCTTGTCCAGTCTCTTCAAAAACTTCTCTTTTTGCAGATTTAATTTGTGTTTCTTTTCTGTCAACACCTCCCTTTGGAAATTCCCAACCATTCCAATGTTTTTTTCTTTTTAGAATAAGATACTTTATCTTTTCTTTTCCAAGGAAATTCTTTGTTTTTCTATAGACTACAACAAAAACAGCTTTTCTGTATTTTCTAGCTTCTTTTTCATCTCTTTTCATGAGCTATTTTACATAACAAACTTTAAATATCTTCTCTTCCAGGAAATTTGGAGGGGTAAATGAGACAAACAATTCTTATCGGTGGAAAGGCAGGACAAGGAATAAATAAGGTTTCAGAGATTATTACGAATGTCTTGGGAGAATATGGATATCATGTATTTAATTATAGGGATTACCCTTCCTTGATTCGTGGAGGACATAACTTCAATCTTCTGACTTTCTCAGAAAAACCAGTCTTTAGTAATGATACAAGGGTTGATTTTGTTATTGCGATGGATGAAGACACTAAAAAAATTCATGAAAAAGAATTAATAAATAAAAACTGTTTGATTTCTTTTGAAAAATTTGAAGATCTGGGAATGGATTCGAATATTGCACAGGCATCTGCTTTTTTGAAAATGGAAGGTATTAAGAAGGAAGATATTAGAAAAGAAATTAAATTGCAATTTAAACATGAGAATTCATTAAAAGCGGTAGAGGCGGGATTTAATTCAGAAAGCGAAAGAATTTCCCTGAAAAAAAATTCAAAAAGAACAGAAAATAAAACTGGGAATAATGGAATTGTTGCAGGTGCTTTGAAATCAGGATTAAATAATTATTTTTCTTATCCCATGACCCCTTCAACAGGAGTTTTACATGAGCTTGCTAATTACAAAGAAGTTAAAGTTTTTCAACCAGAATCAGAAGTTGGAGGAATAAATCAGGCGATGGGATGTTCTTTTAGTGGAGCCCTGACAATGATTGGAACTTCGGGAGGAGGTTTTGATTTGATGACTGAGGGATTGAGTTTTGCAGGAATTTCTGAAATTCCAATAACAATTTATCTTGCCTCTCGCCCGGGTCCAGGAACAGGAGTTCCTACTTATTCGAGTCAAACAGACATAAACCTATCTATTTATTCTGGTCACGGAGAGTTTTCTAGGGTTGTCGTTTGTCCAGGAAATCCTGAAGAGTGTGAAGAAAAGACGAATGAGGCAATCTTTCTTTCTGAAAAATTTAAGATTCCTTCAATTATCCTCTCAGATAAACATCTAGCAGAGTCCGGTTTTACAGTTACAGAAAAAACCAAAACAAGGAAGGTTTCAATAGATAGAGAAATTCCTGGAAAAGAAGTTGTGAAAGCAAGTTCTTATGAGCATGATAAATTTGGAAATACAATTGAGGACCTACAAAACGCTAAATTAAATGCTGAAGTAAGAGTAAAGAAAAAAAGAGAAATTCAGAGTTTCTTGGAAAAAGTTGAGACTTATAAAATTTATGGAGATAAGAATGCGAAAAAGGTGATTGTTTCTTGCGGAAGTACAAAGGGAGCAATTTTAGATTGTTTGAATTCTGAAATCAAAATGAAATTCCTACAAATTATTTATCTCTCTCCCTTTCCGGATAAGGTCAAGAAAGAATTATTAAAAGTCAAACCAAAAGATATAATTTTAGTTGAGAATAACTCCACTGCACAGCTTGGAGATTTAATTAGGAAAGAAACAGGAATTGAAATTTCTGAGAAAAATAAGATTTTGAAATATGATGGAAGACCCTTTTGGGGAGATGAGTTAAAAATAAAATTGAGAAAAATTACAAAATGTTAATTGTGAAAACTAAGTTAAGGGAATTTTCAAAAAAAGGAATAGGCCTGGTAGCGGATGAAAATATAAAAAAGGAGCAAGCTATTTGGACATTTAATCCCCTTGTAGATATTAAGATTATGAATAAAAATATTCCTAGAGAAATGAGAGAATTTTATGATAAATATGCTATAAGAAGAAAAAACTATTCTTATTTAAATAGCGATAATGCGAGATTTATTAATCATTCAAAAAAACCTAATATAAAAAGTTTAGGTAAAGAAAAAGATAGTATTGCCTTGAGAGATATAAAAAGAGGAGAAGAAATAACAATAGATTATGAAGAGATTGAGGGACCTATTGATTTTAAAGATTGTGAGGTAGAGAAATGAACCTTCTCCAAATAATTGCAATCATGGGAATTTTATCTGTAATATTAGGAACTTCTTTAGTCTCAAGCTCTTTGAAAATTAGAAGAAGGTATACTTATCCATTATTAATCTTTGGTGGAGTTTGTCTTTTAATTTATAGTATTTATCTTGAAGATTTAATTTTCATTATTTTGCAAAGTGTTTTTATAGTTTCATCTATTGTTGGTTTAGTTAAAATAAATGAGGGGTATCTAAATAATAAAAATAAGGTGAAAAATGAAAAATGAAATAATTATTAGAAAAACAACAAAGAAGGATATCGAAAATTTACAAAGATTATATGGGGATTTTTTTAAACAAATGAATAAATTTGCAAAATTTGTAAGAATAGATGAAACTAAGAATAGTATCAGCAAGAGTTCTCTACAAATTTTGACTATACAAAGAGATGCCTTATTCTTAGTAGCTGAGAAAGAAGACTCAATTATAGGATTTGTTTTCGCAAAAATTTCAAATAATAAGAAAAGCAGAGCAAAAAATAACAAGGTTGTAGAGGTTCTAGAGATTTATGCAAGAAAAAAAAGGAGAGGTATTGGAGCTATGTTATTTGAGGAAATAGAGAAGTGGGCGAAAAAAGAAAAGGCTGATTGGATTAAATGGGAATTTTTAGCAGACAATCGATGTGCTGAAAGATTTTGCATTAAGAAGAGTTTTAGACTCTTTCAATTAAATATGTTAAAGAAAGTAAAATGAAAACCTACAACTCTCTTTCAACTAAAGAACCAATAACATGGTGTCCTGGATGTCCAAATTTTATGATACTTGAAAGTGTGAAACGAGCAATTGGAGAACTCGTAGATAAAAATAAATTTAAAAAGGGAGATCTTTGTTTTGTTTGTGACATTGGTTGTAACTCTAAGATTTATGATTATCTAAACATTTCTGGAATTTATGGACTTCATGGAAGAGCCCTTGCAACTGCAGAAGGAGTTCATTTAGGAAATAAAAAACTAAAGGTTCTTGCTTTTCAAGGAGATGGGGGGGCATATTCGGAGGGAATAGAGCATTTTATTCATGCTTTTAGACACAACTTTCCAATAACTCTAATCGTTCATGAAAATCAAGCATTTTCTTTAACAACTGGACAGCCAACCCCTACAACCCAGGAAGGATTCGTTTCCAAGGCAAATCCAGAAGGAGAAAACTTGCTCCCCCTAAACCCAATCAGGCTCGCATTAGCTTCTGGAGCGAAGTTTATCGCTAGATGTAATGCAAAAGATATTCAACACACAAAAGAGATTTTGCAAAAGGCAATGGAGTTTGAGGGTTTCTCCTATGTAGAGATAATCCAAGAATGTTTGATTTTTAATCCATCTAAAGAAATGTATGCTAAGATGTATAAAATTCAAGATAATTCTGACAAAAATAAAGCAGAATCTTTAGCGGAAGAATGGGATTATAATAGAAAAGAGGGGAAGATTCCTTTGGGCGTGATTTACGAAAATTAGTGTATCTATATAGTAGTTACAAATAGAAAGGTTTATAAATTGTTTTTATCTTTAAAAAGAATGATACTGCCTAAGATAGATTCTTTATATGATGAGAAAGTAAGAGAGAATGAACTTCCGAATATTGCAGGATTACTGGACTTATCTATACATGACAAAGATCTCGTGAGAGTGGACTAACTGAAAAAAACTTTTCAACCCCTGCCAAGAAGCAATTAAATTGCTCTCTAGAAGAGATGGAACAATATTTGGTCTTTGTAGAACAAAAGGAATATCTGGACTAGGTTCAGTTGTATTAAATCCCTATGTTCCAGTTCTTACGGGATTTTCAAAAAAGGAAGGAGAGATGAAATTTAAAAAAACGAGGGTAGGACTTTTCACCGACGTGACTAGTCTAGATTATCTGATCACGCTTCCAGAAAGCAAAGAAATACAAGATAACCTTCAATTAATTGATCAGATGGGCAATTTTGGAAGAGTACTTGATGGTAGTTCTGAAATTTCTACGGAGGAAGAGGGTGGAAGTCTAATGTATCGTGCCAACCTGTGGAGAAGATTCAAATATCAACATGCTTCAGAATTATTTGATCCTGACGAAATTGAAAGATTGAATGCACTTTCTAGTTTTTATTCTTCTAGTTCCCAAACAATTAGATTTGTAAGGGACTATGTTCTTCATTTCTCAAAACTATTCTTGGAAGGATTATTTGGAGACACCCAGAATTCCAATGTTTTAATATGTGTAAAGGGCCCTAAAGAGGAAGATAAAGTTTACATCTATGATGCAATGACTAATGAATTAAGATATAATCTAGGAAAATGTCCTCCCAGAGAATGTGAAGAAGAGTTTAAACATAGGTTAAAGAATCTTGAGGAATTTTTTGCAAAAGAAACCCCTGGTATGAAAATAAAGCATTTACAAGACCCTTGGATGTATTTAGGATGTTAGATACCTATTCCAAGATAGGGAGTTCTTTTTCAAATCAAGCATTGACAGGAATATCTCCAACAATTTCTTCTTCTTGTGGAGCAGAACCATTTATAAGTGAATTATATGAAGCTATCAGTGGAAAAGAGTGCAAAAGAGAGTCTTTAGTAGACAAACTTAGAGTATTAAATAAAAGAGAACCTTTCAATTGAATTTTTGACGAGTTTATAGCACTTTACAATCAAAGGGGAAGAGAAGGTCCAGGTAGTGTAAGAGGATTTGCTTCTCATGTTAGGGGGGATACCCTAACATATTCCCAAAATAGCTTAAAGGAAACATGGGCTTCTCTTTATTCCTTGGGTTTAGTTAAGACAGCCACAAGTGTTTTATTGGGTGATCCGACTCAGTTTTATGAGTTCGATAAATTCGCAAGAAAGAATGGCCTTATTCATTCTGCTAATCTTGCTTATGTACCCTTAGCAAATACTCATCACAACCCTCTAGAATTCTTACCTTTAATTAGTTCAGAATAAGAAAAAATTTGTTATGAAGCTATTTTATTTAAAAGGATCAGTCTTCCTCTTCTTCATCCTCTTTATCCTCTTGTTTTTTAAGAACAAAGCCTTCTGTTTGGGAGAATGTAAGTACGCCGATCATTCATAAATTCTCAGCAAACAAATATATAAAGCTAACTAAATGGTTGTTACTATGGCAAAAAACAACCAAGATCCTAAGAAGAAAGAAAGAATAGATTATAAACATAATCTCAGAGAATATTGGGCAATTATTGGAAGATATAAGGGAATTGCTTTTTTACTTATACTCTTTGGATTATTACATGAAGCAAAACAAATTGGAGATAGATATCTCTTCAAAGTATTAGTAGACAAGGGAACAGAGTTTTTTGCAGGAAACATTTTAATGGCCGATTTTTTAAGAATCCTTTTCATCGTCTTGTTTCTTTTGACTTTCTTCGTTTTAGTGAGTATGTTAAGTAATTTTTTTAGAATGCATTATCTTAATCGGCTTGATGGTTCTGCAATGAGAGATTTAAAGCAAAAATATTTTTCACACATAGTTGGATTAGACCATGGATTTCATACAACCCATAAAACCGGCTCACTAATATCGAGACTATCAAGAGGTTCTAGTGCATTAGAGAGATTAACCGATACATTGGTTTTTGATTTTGCTCCCTTGTTTTTGCAGTTAACACTAAGCATACTTGCATTAATTTATCTTGATAAATTTTCTGCACTCCTGATTGTTTTAGTAATGATCTGTTTTGTTTTATTTAATTTTTCTATGCAAAAAATTTCGGAATCTTCGCATGTTGTTTCAACAAAAAAAGAGGATATAGAGAAGGGAAACATGGCCGACTTTTTGACAAATCTTGATTCCATAAGATACTTTGGAAAAGAAAAATTTATAAGGAAAAAGTTTTTTTCATTGTCTTCTGAGACAAGAAATGCCCAAGTAAATAATTGGGACTATTACAATTGGACTAGTGCTGGACAGAGTTTAATCTTGGGAATTGGAACTATTTTAATATTATATTTTTCAATGAAGAATTTTATAGAGGGTAGAATAACTCTTGGAACATTGACCTTTGTTTATTCAACATATATAGGACTTATGGGTCCTCTGTTTAGTTTTGTTCATGGAATAAGAAATTTCTCTCGTTCAATGGGCGATTTTCAAGAATTGTTTGCATACAGAAAAATAGAAAGTGAAATAAAAGATAAACCAAACTCGAAAGCGATTAAGATAAAGCAAGGAAAAGTGGAATTTAGAGAGATTGATTTTTCTTATGGGAAAAAAAGTTTATTCAAAAAGTTTAATTTAATCATCCCTCAAAATAAGAAAGTTGCACTGGTAGGTCATTCGGGTTGTGGAAAAACCTCCCTGGTTAAACTTCTTTATAGGTTGTATGATGTTCAAGGAGGGAAGATAATGATTGATGGACAAGATATAAGAAATGTTAAACAGGAATCTCTTAGAAGCGAGATGGCAATAGTTCCTCAAGAATGTATTCTGTTTGATGATACTATATATAATAATATAAGATTTTCAAAGCCCAATGCGACAAAGAAAGAAGTCTTGCGAGCAATAAAATTTGCCCAGTTAGATAAGATAATCTCCAATTTTCCAGAAAAAGAAAACACGATTGTAGGTGAAAGAGGAGTTAAACTTTCTGGAGGAGAAAAACAAAGAGTTTCAATTGCAAGAGCCATTTTGGCGAATAAGAAAATTTTAGTTTTAGATGAAGCAACCTCTGCCCTAGACTCAGAAACAGAACATGAAATTCAAAAGGCTCTTGAAGGTCTGATAAGTGGAAGAACCTCTTTAATTATTGCTCACAGACTATCTACAATAATGAATTCAGATATAATCGTTGTAATGAAAAAAGGCAAGATAATTCAGATGGGAACTCACAAAAATTTAATTAGTGAAGGAGGAGAATATGAGAAACTATGGGAGTTTCAAAAAGGAGGATATATTGGGGGATGATCTCCAGTGAATGTAGTAACTTTATAAACCTCTATTTTTTCTCAACCCTATGAAATCATTAGTTATCAATGCAGGGTCTAGCTCTGTAAAATTTCAAGTATTTGATGAAGAAGAAACAATTCTCTCTGGAATTTGTGAAGAGATTGGTAAAGAAAATTCCAAAATAAAACTAAAAGAATCAGAGAAGAAAAAAGAAATGGAGATTTTTTTAGAAACTCACGAACAAGCATTTGGAGAGATTATAAAAATCTTAGATGAGAGAAAGATGATTTTAGATCTAGGACAAATTGTTCATAGAGTTTTGCATGGAGGAGAAAATTTGAGAGAACCAGTAGTAATAAATAAAGAAGTTATAAAAGAGATTAAAGAAATAATTTCTCTTGGGCCACTACACCTACCTGCAAACATTAAAGGAATAGAGCTAATGGAAAAACTACTCCCAGAGGTACCTCAAGTTGCAATTTTTGATACTGCATTTCATTCTACTCTTCCGGAGCAGGCATATCTTTATGGAGTTCCTTATTCTTGGTATAAAGAATATGGCGTTAGGAGATATGGATTTCATGGCTCTTCGCACGAATATGTTTCGAAAGAAGCAATAAAATTATTAGGAAAAGAAAATTCAAGGATTATCACATGTCACTTAGGAAATGGTGCGAGTGTTTGTGCAATTAAAAACGGAAAATCTGTTGATACTTCTATGGGTATGACTCCTCTTGAAGGAAACATTATGGGAACAAGATCTGGAACAATTGATCCTGCAATAATTTTTTACATGATGAACAAAGCAAATCTTTCTTGTAAAGATGTTGATAAAATTTTAAACAAAGAATCTGGACTAAAAGGTTTGAGTGAAATAACTAGCGATATGCGCCCATTAGAAGAAAATATGAGTTTTTGTAAGAGATCTTGTCGCGCAATGGGAGTTTATTTATACACTCTGTTGAAAATTGTTGGCTCTTATGTGGCAGTTCTTAATGGAGTAGATGCGATCGTTTTTACTGGGGGGGCTGGTGAAAAAAGTCCCCTAATAAGAAAGTACCTTTCTGAGAATCTTTCTTTCTTGGGCAGCCAGATTGATGAAGAGAAGAACAATAAAAACAATCTGGATATTAGTTCTTCAGATTCGAAGATTAAACTTTTTGTTATTCCGACGAATGAAGAACTACAAATGATTAGGAATGCAAAGAGAGCATTAGATAAATAATCTCTCAACACTAATCCTTTTATAACATTACAATAATCTTTTAGCAAAACTTAATAAACTCTTTAAACTATAAAGAATAAAAGAGATGAAATCAAAGAACGATATTTCAGAAATAGAAAGAGTTTTGAAGAATCCAAAGATAAAGAAAGTTGCAATGGTAGCTCCATCCTTTTTAACAGATTTTTCATATCCCTCCATCGTGAATCAATTAAAAAAACTTGGTTTTGATGAAGTTGTCGAGGTCACATTCGGAGCAAAAATAGTCAACAGGGAATATCATAAAATTCTAAAAGACAATCCAAAAAAACTTTGTATCTCTTCTACTTGCCCAGGAATTGTCGAGTCTATAAATAATAGTCCAGAATTAGAATGTTTCAAAGATAAAATTGCTAAAATAGATTCTCCAATGGTAGCAATGGGAAAAGTTTGTAGAAAACTATATCCTGGACATGAAATCTTTTTCATTTCTCCATGTCACATGAAAAAAAAAGAATCCAATAAATCAAATTATATAGATTATGTTCTAGATTATCAACAGTTAAAAGTTTTCTTTGAACATAGAAGTATTTTAGAAGATAACTCTTGTGTTACCTTCGACAGATTATATAATGATTATACAAAAATTTACCCTCTTTCTGGAGGCCTTTCAAAAACTGCAAAGATACATAGGCTACTAAAGAGAAAGGAGTATGTTGTTTGTGATGGTTGGAAGAACGTAAATAAACTTCTAATTAAAATAAAAAAGAACCCTAAGAAATACAAGAAACTAAGATTTTTGGATGTAACTTTCTGTAAGGGGGGATGTATTGGAGGTCCTTGCACAAATAAAGATTTGTCAATAAGAAAGAAACATAAATTAGTCAAAAAGTATCTAAATAATTCATTTAGGGAAAAGATTCCAAAAGAAAAAAAAGGACTATTCTCAAAGATTAAAGGAATGGTTTTTAGAAAATGAAAATGAAAGATTCAATTGAAATAATAAAGAATAAAAATTTGTCCAATACACAAAAAGATTTAATAAATAATGCAAGAAAAAAAGAATTCGGAAAAGATGAAGTAAAAGATTTTTCAGAAGACTACGAACCAGAAACTTTATGGTTCTTTGTAAAAGACAAAAATAAAATTGTTTCGGTTGGAGGAATTAGGCCGATTAAAGTTGAGTATCTTGGAAAGACTTATTCTTTAGGAGGGATTTGTAGTACAATCTCACTACAAAAAGGTAAGGGTTACGGAAAAATTCTTATCTCTTTTATGAAAAATTATTCATATAAAACTGGAAAAACAATTTTAGGTTTTACAGGAAATAAAAATATAAAGATCTTCAAAAAATTGGGTTTAGAGGTTAAAAAGGGTTTTATTAAGAGATTTGTTTATAAAAGACCAAATGGGGATCTGGTTTATGACAAGGACGGAAACGGAATTTATTATGAAGGTAAAGATAAATTTATTTCTAAAGTTTTTAAAGGGGAAAAACCCGTTTTTATAAATGTGGCACATTGGTAGTCTAAAAATTACTCTTGGACTATACTCCCCACAACAATCTTATCAATTTCCTCAAAATAAAAACTTCCTTCTCTCTTAAATAGCTTCTCTTGAAATTTGGATTCTATAAATTCATCTAATTCCTTATCTCTTTTCCACTTATTCTTCTCAGAACTTTTCTTCAGCTCTACCATCCTACTAAATTTATTTCTAATTTCTTCTGGTAGATATACAGAAGATTTTTCCCAATTAAGCGGTGGGAGTTCATCAGTTTTTTTAATAAACTCAATACATCCAAGTGCCCTTAAAATATAAACATATTTCTTAAGAGAAACTTCTTTTTTATCAACTCTAATATATTTCTCGTAATTTTGTCTAGCAAGACTCAAATAATGTTTTTCAAGAGTTTCCCTATTAAATCCTTTTTTGAATATCTTGAGTAAGTCTTTTTGCTTCTTTCCATAAAAACTATTATCCAAGTAAACCCATTTAGAACTAAGCCATTCACTCACAGTAGGATTACTATTTAAAAATAATTTAAAGAATTTTCTAATATCCCAACTAACTATATCAAAATCTTCTTCAATCGATCCTAGTTGATCTTTTTTTCATCAAGAGACAAATAATCTTCTTTTTTTCTTACATGATACATCTAATGTCATAATCGCTATCTTCACTAGCAAAACCCCATTCACGACTACCACTTTCAACAGCAAGTAGAATCCTTACTTTGTTTTTCTTTTCAAATTGCTTAATCTTGACAAGTATTTCTTTTTTCATCTCATCATTCTTTCCCAATTATCCCAAATCTTTTCAGCAACTTTTTCTTGAGAAATCTCTTTGATTCTAGCAATTTCTTGAATTGTGATTGAGACGTTTGCAGGTTCGTTTCTTTCTCCAGCCACCGGAGACAAATAAGGAGAATCTGTTTCAGTTAATAAATTCTCTAAAGGAGTTATACCCACCAAAGTTTCAAAATGTTGAAGTCTTGTAATGACCGGAGGAACTGATAAAAACCACCCATTTTCAACACATCTTTTAATCAGACTTTTCTTTCCAGAAAAACAATGCATAATTACTTTCTTCATTTCAACCCCCTCTAAAATCTCGATTGCTTCCAGTTCTGCTTTTCTTGAATGTATTATTACAGGCTTATCTAATTTCTTTGCTAATTGAAGTACCTTATTGAAAACTTCTATCTGTTCTTTTTTATAATCTGGAGCAACTTGAAAGTCTAACCCAATTTCCCCTAGGGCTACAAAATCTTCTTTGTGGTCTTCAATCCACCTTAGTTCTTCATCAACATTAAAGGGTTTAATTTCTCTAGGATAATCATCCAAGAGGTTATCAATCTTTTCAGCAATGGAATCAACAGGATAAAGGCCGAGACTTGATCTCAAAATTTTATCTTTTTTACAAATTTCCAATACCTTTCGATTTGTCTCGGGATTAACACCAGAAAGAACAATTATTTCAACATTTTTCTTTTTAGCATTATCTATAACTTGGTCTAAATCCTTTTCAAATCTTGCATCCCCTAGATGGGCATGTACATCAATTAGTTTCATAAGACTTATAAATAAACTACTATTAAAAACATTATGGAAGCATATCAAGTGATTGTATTGTTTGTTTGTGGAGCATTGTTTGGTTATGTAGCGAAGAAACTAACAACTGATGAAAAAGAAATTTATAAAGGAAGGCAGTATTTTCCTGCATTTAAGATACTTCTTTTTTTTGCTTCGTTAATCTTGCTTTTTGTAAACCAGGATATTGCTTCTGTTTGTGTTGCAATTCTAATAATGATTCTTGTTTGGGATTTTGACAAAAAGAATAAGGGGAAGAGAAAATGACATTTTTTCTTATGGGGTTGGGTTTAAATCTAGATTCGATTTCTATTGAATCAAAAAGAATTTTAAAAGAATGTGATGAAGTCTTTTTGGAAGCTTATACTATTGATTTTCCCTATTCTTTTGAGGAGTTAAATAATTCTTTAGGACTAAAATTTAAAATTCTTAAAAGAGAACAAGTTGAAAATGAATCTATTTTAAGAGATTCCAAGACAAAAAATATTGCTTTAATGATTTATGGCGATCCTTTTTCTGCGACAACCCACCATCAATTAATAATCTCCTGTAAAAAACAAAAAATTCCTTTTGAGATTTATCACAATGCTTCGGTGATAAATTCTATAGCAGAGTGTGGTTTGTCGCTATATAAATTTGGAAAGATTTGCTCAATGCCCTCTTGGAAAGAAAATTATAAGCCTACAAGTTTCTTAAATTACATAAGAGAAAATCAGTCAATTAGAGCACATACTCTACTTTTAGTCGACATTGGTTTAGAATTTTCAGATGCATTGAATCAATTGGATTCTGCTTTAAAATCTGAAGAAATGAGAGTAGACCAAGTCCTAGTCTGTTCTTCATTGGGAACGAAAGAGAAAAAAATTCATTTCAACAGTTTAGATGAGTTAAAAAAAATAAAAGAAGTAAGAAAACCATTTTGTTTTATTATTCCTTCAGATATGCATTTTGTAGAGGAAGAATTCTTGAGTCTTATCTAAATTGTTACTACTTGTCAATAACATAGACCAAAAGCTTTTTAAATAGGGAAATATTAATAAAGATATGGGAATGGAATATGAAACTGCTCAAGAAATACTCATAAGACATCAGTTTTTTCCAGAGTGTGAGGAAGGACAAAGAGATATAATTAGGATAGGTACTCCGAGAGGAGTTGTTCGAGCACGCGCTCCGGGAGCGAGACTCAATTTTCAAGATTGTCCACCTAGACAAGCATACAGGGTTGCAGAGAGATTATATTCGGAAGCTAAAAGAGTTAAAGAAAAAACAGAGTCAGAATTGTTTAGAGATATAAATAAGGAAGAAGTTGATCCCATAGTTCAATTTTTAGAACAAACAAACACAAAAAGTATTGATGAATGGGGGGGAATTGAGGGAGTAGAATCCTATATCAATCCACAATAATCCTACTTTTTTAAAACAATAGTATTTTTAAAGAGAGTTTTCTTCTAAAATCTAATACCTGAAAGGAGGTTATTAAAAACAAAAAATATGGTTTTAGATTTTGCAAAAGAGGCAATACAAAATGCCGAAAAGAATAGCATTAATTTTGATGAATTAAGGGCTGGCAAAGCAAATATCAAAGTTTTTGGAATGGGTGGTTGTGGTTGTAACATGGCAACATGGCTTTTTA
>CAZGZN010000002.1:0-30436 GCA_964530285.1 Candidatus Woesearchaeota archaeon | reverse complement strand
GCTTGTGTACTAACCGTTATACTATTGAGGCTGTATTTTTGTTAACTTTTTGTTGAGTTAACTTTCCCTGTTACCAAGGATAAAATTAGATTGTTTAATTTAGTTTTTAAATTTAATGTTTATCAGATTATACAAAAAAACACAAAATTCCAAACATATTTAAAGATTGAAATCCCTAAGTTTATGTAAGAATGGTAGAAGATAATATAAAACCAGTCATTGTTGCAGTGAGCGGATATTTTGATCCACTTCATGTGGGACATTTGGAATATTTCGGTAAGGCAAAATCTCTAGGGGATTTTCTTGTAGTTATTGTTAATAATGATGAGCAGTTAAAGAAGAATAGAAATGTTTCTAAACCATTTATGAAACAAGAAGATAGAATTAATTTAATAGAAACCATAAATTTTGTAGACAAGGTAGTTCTTTCGATAGATAAAGATGGCAGTGTTAATGAAACATTAAAATTATTAAAACCAGATATTTTCGCGAAGGGAGGAGGAGTTGAATTCGGAGAAAATGTCCCCGAGACAGAAACATGTAAGGAGTTGGGTATAAAGATGGTTTATGGGTTAGGATCAAAAATTAGAAGATTTGCAACAACCAGTAGCGAAATTGAAGAATACGCGTCGAAAGAAACAAAAATAAAAGAGTATAGGGCAGAATAAATTTCTTTCTTAATTTGAAAAAAATATAAAGTGTTTTAAAAAAGCTCGAGAATTAATATTCAATTGTTTCTTTTACAATTCTTTTTGGAGCTTTATTCTCTTTTGATTTAGACTTTGCAACATTTCCTAGAACCCTCCAAGATGCAACCCCAGATGGTGAAGTAGCAACTGCGAATCTTCTTCCAGACTTAATTCTAAATGCATATTTAGTGGTCTTGAACTTTCTTTTGTTTTTTAAGTCATAAAATTCTAATTCTTTTTTCTCTGTTTTAGACTTTTTAGGAGTTGTCTTAGTTTCTTTCTTCGCTTCTTTTTTCTCACCCATCCTTTGTAACTTTTCTAAAAGAGCTGCATGATTTAAACTAAGATGCTGAATCTTATCATTTATGTCAGAGATAGCATCATTCAACATCAATAAATCTTTTTTTACATAACCAAAGCTAGCAGAAACATTCTTCTCTAATTGCCCTAAACTTTGTACAACCATAAAAACATTAGTTCCTACAGGTTTATAAAGCTTACTATTTTCGTAACTTTATAATTACTACAATTTCCGAGTAAGGAGCTTTTAAAAAGATACAAATCTCGTTATTTAAATGAACAAGAAGTATGAACTTTTGGCACCCGCGGGAAGTATGGAGAGTTTAATTTCCGCTGTTGAAAATGGGGCAGATGCAGTTTATTTTGGTTTAAAGGAGTTTTCTATGAGAGCAACTGCAAAAAATTTCTCTTTAAATGATTTAAAGAAGATTGAAAAGATATGTAAACCAAGAAAAATAAAGAGATATCTCACATTAAATACAGTCATTTATGATTCCGAACTAAAAAATTTAGAGAAATTGATTAAAAAGGTAAAACCCCTTGTAGATGCAATTATCTGTTGGGATTTGTCGGTAATTCAATTATGTAAGAAATATAAAATTCCGTTTCATATTTCTACTCAAGCTTCTGTTTCCAATATGTCTTCTGCAGAGTTTTATAAATCTCTTGGTGCCGAAAGGATTGTTCTTGCTAGGGAATTAAATTTAACACAAATAAAGAAAATCTCTAAAATCGTTGAGATAGAATGTTTTTGCCATGGTGCAATGTGTGTTTCTATTTCTGGGAGATGCTTTACTTCACAATTTTTGCATTGTAAATCTGCTAATAGGGGAGAATGTATCCACCCTTGTAGAAAAGAATATTTAATCAAAGACAAAGAAACGGGCAATGAACTAATTTTACAGAATAATAGAGTAATGTCTGCAAAAGACCTATGCACACTCCCATTTATAGAAAAGATGAAGAAAGCTGGAATAATCTCGTTTAAGATAGAAGGAAGAAATCGTTCTCCAGAATATGTTGCAATGGTCGTGAGAGAATATAGAAGGGCACTCGATAGAAGACTTTCGGATAAAGAAATTAAAGATTCATTAGAGAATTTAAAAAAGGTTTATAATAGAGGATTTTCAGAAGGATTTTATTTGAAAATGCCCACCTCAGATGATTTTTCTTTCTCCGAAAATGGTGAGCAAACAGAGACTAAACTTTATGTAGGAAGAGTAGAGAAGTATTGGCCAAGAGCAGGTGTTGCAGGAATAAAAATGCACCATGGAAAAATTAAAGTCTCAGATGAGATTTATCTGATTGGAAGAGGGTCGGGAGCAAAAAGAATTAAGATTGAAAGAATTGAGATAGAAAATAAATCGGCAGAATCTTGTAAAAAAGGAGATTTCGTTGGAATAAAAATTCCTCTAGCAAAGAAAGGAGATGAAATTTACCTTATAAAGAAAAAACAATAACTATTTAAAATAAGTTTTAATTAATAATCTATGGCAAAGGTTATGAATGTTGCATTTGGGATTGGAATAGCTGTAATTCTTTTTATTGTAGTACTACTTGGAACACAAGTATTCTACCCTCAATCAAGTTATGATGAATTTAATTGTAGCGGATATTATGAAAAACCTTATTCCTATCGAGATGTTTATTCTTGTAATCAAACAATGAGTATTGCCGAATGCCAGGAATGGATTAAGCAAGGCGAAGGAATCACAGAGCAAGAGGAAAAAGAGATGCAAGAATGTTATGATAGAATGAATCTCGCGCAAAAAGATTATGGGAAGAATATTTTTATAATTAATAGCATTGTAGGAATAATCTTTGTTTTGGCAAGCTTATACTTAATTTCTCTTACAAATATTGCTGCGGGAACAGCCTTTGCGGGAATTGCACTGATAATCTATGGCTTTATGCGTGGATGGCAAGGAACGGGGGATGTCTTGAAATTTGTGGTGGGTTTAGTTGTTGCAACACTTTTTGTTCTCTCTGCATTGAAGCTTAATTCGGATAATTCAAAAAATAAATAAAACGCAACTCTTTTAAAGAATTTCTTCTTGATTTATTTATCATATTCATCACGCTAAGGCGGTGATGAAAGGACCCGTTCCTGCGGCGGAACGGGTCCACCTTCATCAAATGAAACAAACAAAAAATAATCCAGCATTGAAATCTGTTTTTGTAGTATTTATCTTCCTATTTTTTGTACTATCCCTACTTTTTAATAAACCTCCTATGGAATACTTAGATAGTTCAATAAGTAATTTTGTTGTTTCAAATCGCATTGGAGAGATAAATTCTTTCTCGATTTTTTTGAGTCATCTCTTTGAACCTTTTTATGCTGTAATAATTATCTTTTTATTGGGAATAATTTTATGGGTTAAAAACAAGAAGAAAGATGCAGCTTTTCTAGTAGCTATCTCATTTGTTTCTGCAGTTTCTGTCTTTCTAATTAAACAGATCTTTATGCGTCCAAGACCCTTGATTCAGTTCATTGCAGAAAAGGGATATTCATTCCCCTCAGGACATTCTTTAATTGCTGTAATTATATTTGGAAGCTTTGTTTATTTCTTTTTTAAGAAGGTTTGGGGCGTTTGGATTTATTCTCTTTTTTGTGTATTAATTGTAGGGCTCAGTAGAATTTATTTGAATGTACACTGGTTTTCTGATGTAATTGGAGGATTTCTGCTTGGGGGAATTATTCTTTTAGGAGCAATTCTCTTATTGGAGTCTAGTATCTGTAGAAGATTAATAAGCCTGAATCGTCCCAAATAAATAGGCTATCTCCCACATCATTAAATGTACATGAAAAATTCATGCTGAAAACTCCCGTTGAAATCTTCTGAGAAAACTCATGAGTTGCATCATCTTTTATTAGAACATCTAGTTCAGAGCAAGAATTTTCTAAAATCAATCTTTCTTTATTTGAACATCTTTTTCCATCTTCATTATATCTAAATTCTAGTAACTCTAAACAATCTTTGTGTTGGGAAGGAGTCCAAATACCTCTCTCCTCGTTTCTTGCAAGGGACTCAAGTTCCTTCGCCTTGTTGAAGTAGATGTCTTCCTGATAAAAATAAGCATGGGCTAAGCCATTCCTAAGAAGCCCGAGATTTATGTTTTCTCCATTGTAAATAATGTATCCTAAAATTCTTCCATATTTATCTCTCTCATTATACTCTAGAATAACATTTTTTCCTTCCAGTTGTTTGGTGTAATTTATTGCTTCTTCAGACATAAATCTTTTCTTTTCAGGCGTATTTACTCCTAACATTCTGACTCTTCGGGAATCTTCTAATTCAAGCGTGTCTCCGTCAATAACTCTTTGAACAATAACCTCTTCTTTGATAAACTCTGATTTAATTACGTTTCCGATTATTTGTTCTCCCCCAAAAAGAAGATAGTAGAGAATAGCACTAACGATAAACAAAGAGAGCCAAAGTAGCTTTTTTTCCATAAAAATGAATAGTAGCAAGTTTTAAAAAGCTACTTTTTTTGGTATAAACATTAGAAAATGGCAAAAGTAAGAATAAAACTACAGAGTATGAATATTGACAATCTGAATGAAGTAATTGCAAGCATAAAGGAGATTGCTCTGAAATCAGGAGTAGTAGTTGCAGGACCAATTCCTCTTCCAACTAGAAAGATGAAGGTTACTACGAGAAAAAGCCCTTGTGGAGATGGAACTGCCTCATTTGATAATTTTGAGATGAGAATTCATAAAAGAGTTTTGGATTTGCCTTCAAATGATAGAGTATTGCACAATATTATGAGGCTTCAAATTCCTCGTTCTGTTTCTATAAAAATTGAGATGATTGACTAAACTCCTTTCTTTTCACAAACCCTTAAATAACCTCTCTCCTCTTTTCTCATATGAGAAAACCCACAAAAACAATTTCAGGAGTTACTCCTCTTGCAGTTATGCTTCCTCCAAGAAAATGCAACCATGGAGCTTGTGTTTATTGTCCCACCCTTAATGCCCCCCAAAGCTATACTCCCTTGAGTCCTGCAGTAATGCGGGCTGCATCATTAAATTATGACCCTATCAAACAAGTTCAAAACAGATTAAATTCATTTAGAGCGATGCAACATCCTACAGATAAAATAGAACTAATAATTATGGGAGGGACATTCCTACAATATCCTATTGACTTCCAAGAAAGATTTGTTAAAGATTGCTATGATGCTTTAAATGAAAAAAAATCAAGAACATTTCGAGAATCAAAAAAACTGAATGAAACTTCAAAACACCGATGTACTGCTCTATGTATTGAAACTCGTCCAGACCAATGTTCAGATGAGGAGATAAAAAGAATGCTTTCTTATGGTACAACCAGGATAGAGCTAGGAGTGCAAGCATTAGACGATAAAATCTACAATCTCACGAAAAGAGGACACAAAATCCAGGATGTTGTTTCGGCAACCAAAAGATTAAAGAAAGCTGGATTTAAGATCGGTTATCACTTAATGCCTGGAATTCCTGGTTCGAATTTTAGAAAGGATTTAAGGTTAATTAAGAAAGTTTTTTCTGATAGAAGATTTCGTCCAGATCAAATTAAGGTTTATCCATGTCAGGTCTTGAAAGGTTCAGAACTGGAGAAATGGTTTTATAAAAAGAAATACATCCCCTATACTAAAGAACAAACCTCTGACTTCTTGATTGAAACCTTAAAAATTGTCCCAAGATATTGTAGAGTAATGCGAATGATGAGAGAGATTCCGCCTAGTTATCTAGTTGCAGGATTGATAAATATTGACTTAAGAAAAGATATAGAAGAAGAAGTTCGAAGAAGAAAATTAAAGATTAAAGAAATTCGATTTAGAGAAGTAGGTTTTGCATTAAGAGATAAAAGAGAAATAAAGTCTGAATTGATTTTAAAAAGAAAAGTTTATTTTGCTTCTAAGGGTAAGGAATACTTTCTAGAGTTTGTAAATAAAGATGATTTACTTTTTGCACTTTTAAGATTGAGATTCGAAAATAAATCTTCTGAGGCAATAATAAGAGAATTACATGTATATGGTCCTGCGATAGAAATCGGAAAAAAGGAAAAAGAAAAATGGCAACATCTAGGTCTTGGGAAAAGACTTCTAGAAGAAGCTGAGAAAATCTGCTTGGATAAAAAGAAAAAGAAGATAAAGATTATCTCTGGAGTTGGTGTTCGAGATTATTACAGAAGATTAGGTTATGTCCTGGAAAAAGAAGGAATCTATATGGAAAAAAAGATTAGCAATTCTTAAAAAGCTTGTTTTTCTTTAGATATTATGGAAGAACTTGATTTTCAAGCAATAGAAAAGAAATGGCAAGATAGGTGGGAGAAGGCCAAAATTTTTGAGGTTGAAGAAAATTCAAAGAAAAAAAAGTTTTATGTTTTGGAAATGTTTCCTTATCCTTCTTCTTCAGGTTTACATATGGGACATGCGTTTAATTTTACAATCGGAGATATTTTTTCTAGGTTTAAAAAAATGCAAGGATTCAATGTTTTGCATCCGGTAGGATTCGATTCGTTAGGTTTGCCCGCAGAAAATGCTGCGATTAAGGCGGGAAAACACCCAGAAGAATATACAAATAATTCTATAAAAAATTTCACGAAACAGCAAAAAGCCCTAGGATTAACTTATGCTTGGGATAGGCAAATAAACACGGCTGACCCAAATTATTATAAATGGGACCAGTGGATTTTCTTAAAAATGTTCGAGAAAGGATTGGTTTATGAGAAAGAGGCGGCAGTGAATTGGTGTTCGAGTTGTAATACTATTATTTCTAACGAGCAAGCACAAGGGGGGAAATGCGATAGGTGCGGAACCGAAATTGAAATTAAACAAATGAAACAATGGTTTTTAAAAATCACAGATTACGCAGATAGATTATTAGAAGGTCATAAAAATCTAGACTGGCCAAAAAAAACAATTGCTATGCAAAAGAACTGGATTGGGAAGTCTTATGGAATAGAAATCTATTTTGAAATTAATGGTAAAAGTTGGCCAGTCTTTACAACTCGTCCAGATACACTTTTTGGTGTAACCTTTATGGTAGTTTCTGCACAACACCGAAGATTAATGGAATTAGTTACAAAAGAGCAAAAATTTGAAGTTATAAAGTTCTTGAAAAAATTAAAATCTGTTTCTGAAAAAGAATTGGAAGATATGGAAAAGGAAGGAGTTTTTACTGGAAGTTATGCAATCAATCCAATTACAAATGAGAAAGTTCCTATTTATGCAGGTAATTTTGTCGTTGCGAATTATGGTTCTGGGATGGTCATGGCAGTTCCAGCCCATGATCAGAGAGATTTTGAATTCGCAAAGAAATATAATATCTCAATTAAACAAGTAATTGAAGGTAATGTAACTGAAACTCGTGCTTGGACCGAATCGGGTAAATTAATTAATTCGAAAGAGTTTGATGGAGTTTTAAACGAAGATGCTAATAAAGAAATTAGCGATTTGTTAATAAGGCAGGATAAGGCAAAAAGAGTTGTTAATTATAAACTTAGAGATTGGTCTATTGCAAGACAAAGATATTGGGGAACCCCCATTCCTTTAATACATTGTGAAAAGTGCGGAGTGGTTGCAGTTCCTGAAAAAGATTTACCAGTTGAATTACCTAAAGAAGTTAAATTTGGCGAGGGGAATCCTCTTTTAACAAATGAGAAATGGTTAAATGTGAAATGTCCTAAATGCAGAGGGAAGGCAAGAAGAGAAGCGAACACAATGGATACTTTTGCAAATTCTTCTTGGTATTTCTTGAGATATTGTGATCCAAAGAATAATAAGGAGATTTTTTCAAAAGAAAAAATAAAATATTGGATGCCTGTTGATTTGTATATTGGTGGGGCTGAACATACGTGTATGCATTTAATTTATTCTAGATTTTACACGATGTTTTTACATGATATGGGACTGATTGATTTTGAAGAGTTCTCACCCAGATTGTTTCACCAGGGAATGATTAATGATTCTAGTGGAGAAAAAATGTCTAAGTCTAAAGGAAATGTTGTTGAACCCCTAGAAACTATGGCCAAATATGGGGTTGATGCAACAAGATTTTATCTTTTATCGGAAGCGTCCCCAGAGAAAGGATTCAATTGGACCGATTCTGGAATACAGGGTGCTACAAGAATTTTAAATAGGGTTTTGAGAATATGGGATGAAATTAAATTGGGTAAGGATTCGGAAAGGATGAAAATAAAATTAAATGAAACCATAAAAAAAATTACAGAGCAAATAGAAAATTTAGATTATAGGAAATCTACCATGGAAATAAGAGAAATTTTCGAGGGTATTTCTAAAGAAAGGGAAGTATCGAAAGACACACTGGAGAAATCCTTAAAACTTCTTGCGCCTTTCTGCCCCCACCTAGCTGAAGAACTTTGGGAAAAATTAGGACATGAGGATTTCATTTCACTAGCCGAGTGGCCTAAGGCAAAAGAAATCAAGCAAGAGAAATCAAAAGAAGATTTGAATGAGAGAGTAATAACTCATGTTAAGGAGATTTTAGAAAAGGTAGGTCAAGAGGCTAAGAAAGCCTTCATCTATGTTATGCCTTTTGAACTAAATCTCTTAAACAAAGAGAAGATTGAGAAAGGACTTGAGAAGCCTGTTGAAATTTTCGCAGTTAATGACCCTAAAAAGATTGATCCCGAAAATAAATCCAAAAAGGCCCTACCTGGGAAGCCAGGTGTTTATTTAGAGTAGTTGAGAACCATAAAGTAGTTAAAATTGGATTGAGTTTATTTACTATGTCTCTTGAAAATAGGCAAAGATATCTTGACAGAATTTGTAGGCTTGTTAAAAGATGTTACCTAGAAATTCTTAAAAGTTCTCCTGGAGTCTTTGAAGAAGAGGGCGTTTTTCCTGCCGAATTGACTATTTCAACTCATTTAAATTCGGATAGAATTAGTAGTGTATATGGTTTTGTAAAAAATCGACTTGAATCAGAGATTCAAAACAATTTGCTCTTTTCTGATCAAAGCCCCTTCTATTGTATTCTCTCCTCCTCTATGGAAATTAGGGAAGAAACCGAAAGATATAACTTCAAAATTTTACCTCCGAGGAGGAGAATATTAACTCCAATTCGATATGAAAAGGAAACAACATTGATCTTACAAAAAATCCCCCATTTACTAAAAGACTATAAACAAAAACAATAGGAGAAAAGATAAATTATTTCTTTAAAGCCTGCCTTCTAGGAGTAGTCTTCTTTGCATGCTTTTCACTTGTTTCATGTTTCTTTGTCTTAGCTTCTACCTTGTTTTCCTTAGCTCCAGCTTCTGCAGCAGATTTCTCTTTTTCCTTTTCTTCAGCTTTTCCTTCAAGAGGTTTTTCTTCTTCCTTTTGTTTGACAACCTTTGGTTTTTTAGCTCCAATTAATGCTAGTCTCTCTTTAAACTTTTTTTCCTTATTTATCTTGTACTGAACTACCCTTGGAATTTCTGCAAGTTCAACGTAAACAATTCCTTTTATCTTTTTTGCTTTTACTTTAACCTTTGTTAAGGGTTTCTTGATTCCCCTAAACCAAACTTCTTCGTTTAGCCATTTATCAATTTTTATCTTTCTAACATCTCTCTCCTCAACCTTCATATGTTTAGCTAAAAATTCCCTAATGGTTTTTATTGCTCTCTTAGCTCTTTTGTATCTTGGAACTTTTAAAATTCTTCTTCTGATTGGAATTATATATTCCCTCTCTAGTTCTGGCTTTTCTTCTTTAACATCTGTTTTATTTTCCTTAGCCTTAACAACTTCCTTAGCCTTGTTAATTGTTTCTTCAAGCTTTGTCTTTTTAACTTCTTGATTTTCCATTTTATCCTAAGAACTCCTTTCTTAATTTTCTTGGTTTAATCTTAAGCTTTCTGTGTCTCCAATTTCTTTTAACATGAGTTATTGCAGAAGGATGAATTCTTTTTCCTTGACCAAATGCTTTTACAACTGTCCAGAAGGGAGCCCAAGTAGTTCTCTTTCCTGCTTTTTCAAGATGCCTTTTCTTACTCTTCGTGTTGTGTTTCCTTACCATCTTCTACTCCTTTAATATTTATTGAATCTAAGAAATCTCTTCCTTTTTGAGTTAATCTTCTTCCAAATTGAATTTTATCTACTTTTTCTACTAAGCCTGCTTTTTCCGTTTGCTGCAACATTACTCTAATCATCTTGCCTGAAGCTTTATTATGCTTTGCAGGTTTTACCCCTCTTGCATCTCTTGAACCATATCGATTCCTTAGTTTGCCAACTCCAACAACCCCATTTATATATAGTTGTCTTAAGATTGAAGCAATTCTTTTGTACCAAAAATCTATTTCCGAAGAAACTCTTTCTTTAGAAACTCCAGATTTAACATAAAGAGACCATTCTGGGACTTCAATTTCTTTTATTTCTTTTAGAGCAAGAGCTAGTGCTTTATTATATTCTTTAGGATCTTGTGTAAATATTTTCTTTGACATATTTTTAGGGCGCATCTTCCGATGCTAGAATGTCCAAAGACATTGACCTAATAATTCAGATATTTGAACCTTTTTAAATCTGTTGGTTAGAGCTAAAAAGTATTTTCTAAGAATTGTTCTCAATTTCTATTAGTCTTCTTAATTTAATCAGTCTCTCCTTGCCCAAAACCCCTGTTTTGATAAAATCTGCTCCAAACCCCACGGCATAGTCTGCTAAGAGGTCATCCATAGTCTCTCCAGAACGATGTGAAAAGATAGTAACAATCTTGTTTTGCTTACAAAAATCCATGATTTTATCTACTTCCACCAATGAACCAACCTGATTGGGTTTTACAATTATTGCATTTATCGAACCTAATCTAAATGCTCTTTTTAGACGAAGGAGGTTTGTAACTGTGAGGTCATCTCCTGCAATGAGTGTTTTTTTATTTGTTTGTTCAACATATCCCATTAGTTGTTTAAAAGAAAGGAAATCTTCTTCTTGAAAGGGGTCTTCAACATATTTTATTTCAAATTCATTTATCAAATTTGACAAGTATTCAACTTGCTCTTCTGCAGTTCTTAAGAATCTTTTGTTCTTATAATCGTAAAATTGTCTTTTCTCGTCGTAAAAACTAGATGCTGCGATATCTAGTCCAATGTCTAAATCAAATCTTTTTGCTACATCCCGCATTATTTCTAAGACCTCCTGATTTGATAAAGAGCAGATTATTGCATTCTCATCATTCGTTTTTATTTTTAGTTTTTTCTCTCTTAGCCTTACCCTCATCTTTGTTTCGTAATAGGCCATTATATTTTTGGACACAGCTTTTGAAACTGTACCTCCCCTAGACAAAAATAAAAATTCTTGAAAATCCGGTTTTTTTGTTCTAACCCTTGTATGTAATCCTCCGCCAATAGAGTTTCCTATAAGCCCCGGAATCGAGGGTTCTTTTTTTCCCTTAAGAAATTTCCATAAAGGAAGATTCTTTTCTTTTGCGGCTGCCTTTAGCAATGCTCCTTCAATAGCATAGAATGCATTTCCTCCGAGAACCCCCTTTTTCTTCTCGAATTCTTTTAGAGCAAATTCTATTTGAGCAAGGTCTCGAATCTTTTTTATTAGAAGATTCTTATCTTCTAAGCGCTTCAGAAATAATTTAGATAATCTGCAAGAAGTTCTTGCTCCCAGAGGATTATAGTCTGGAACCTCATTTTTACCTTTTGATTTTCCGGAGGGAGCAGAACAAACAAAAGTACCTTTGAAAGTTTTTATTTTAACTTCTATTGAAGATTCGTTCCTAGAATTCTTAATTAGTCTTGCTTTCGCCCTCTTTATAAACATTTAGTTAGGAGGAAGAGGTTATTTATAAATCTATCTCGAGATTATTCGATATCAGAATTTTCTGAATAATCTTCTTCTAACTCTGTTTCTTCTTCAAGTTCCTGTACAATCGCATCACTACTATCTAACTCTGTGCTTTCCAAGGGGGAATTCTCGGTTAAAGATTCTTTTTTTATGACCTTGAGTTTGGATTCTTTTTTCTGAGGCAAAGGCCTATTTATTGAGATTGGTAAAACTCCTTCATCAAGTTCTTTTTGAGCAATTTTTAGAGAATCATAGTTCAAACCCTCTAGCTCATCTTTGTCTAGCTTAAGCAGTACAGGGGCATCCATAGAAATCTGAAGTGCTCGTGCACCCAATATTCTTGCACGTTCATATTTTGTAAAGTCTTTTAGTGTTTTTTCCATACTATCTCCGATATTTTAGGATATAATCTTTTGTACTGCTCTTCAACGAGAGTTATAATTGTTTCTATCTCTGTTGTTGAAATTGCTCCTTCTTTTCCTTTCTGCATTGCAGTTATTCTAGCTTCTCCATTTTTATCTGCTATTGCAATCGCTAAACGATAATCAGAGAGTTCTTCCTCATCTCGAGTTGGATCAATCAGGAACTTGTTTCCTATTTTATAGAAAGTTAGATTGAAAGACATAGATTCTTTGTTTAATGGCAATGGATTTTCTGAAAGTTCGTGTTCTACTCTTCCAGTTTCTTCGTTATAAATAGGCAACCTTGCGTTAGCAAGAGCAATCAAAGAAGCAAGAGAAGCTATATCAAAAAGATTTCCGTCGTTGTTTATAGCGTATAGATCTAGAGAGATTTGCCATACTTTTTCGCCCTCTTTTATACAAAGTTTTTTGAAATCTATAAAACCGCTTTCTCTTATACCTCTATCTACAACTCTTGCCATTTCAATAGCATCTATTTTCGGAGGTCCCAAATCAAAAGCTTCGTCAGCCATTGGTCCAAGTTCCAAGGTCGTTGAAAGAGAACCTTCATCAGGATTGTCCGGATAGGGAGTAGCGATTCCTAATTTAACTCCGGCAAAAATCTCAGTTTTTCCAAATTTGACAGAACAAGAACCTTCTGCATTTTGACTTATTCCTACATTTACTTCAATATCTCTTAAGTCTAATAAGTTTCTCCCATCAAATCTTTTGTCTTGAGAGATATAATCTAGAATTCTTTGTTTTTGAATATTTGATATCATTGAACTATTTCCTCCCCTGGACTTTTTAATGCTTTTGTTTGAATTTCATAAATTTTCTTACATGCCTCTTTTCCCATATCAATTGCATCTTTTAATTCTCTTGGAGAAATCTTTCCATCAAGTTGTAAAAGAACAACTTTCTGATTTCTGGAACTAAATGCCATAGGGATGTCTGTTGCACCTTCTCCTTCCTTGAAGTCTTCTTCTTCTTTATCAACATCCACAACTATTGTTTTATCCATCTTTCCTACCGCTATTGCAGAGATCATCTCTTTCATTGGAACTCCTGCATGTGCTAGAGCCATTGCAGCAGCATTAAGGCCTGCCACTCGAGTTCCTGCATCTGCCTGAGGAATTTGAATAAAAACATCAACTACAGCATTAGGAAAACCCTCTAAGTCAACTGCTTCTGAAAGAGCCCACTCGGAAACCTTAGAAATCTCCTGACCCCTTCTAGAATTTCCTGGTTTTATTCTATCCCAAACCGAAAAACTCATCATTTGATATGTTACTCTTAAAACTCCCTTCATAGGGTTTTGCATATGTTGAGGATGAAGTACTCTCGGACCTCTAACTACGGCTATTGCTCTAGTCTTGCCAGATTCATACAGTGCGCTACCATCTGCACTTGGAACGATTCCTACCTTTGCTTTTATAGGTCTAAGTTCATCCAATTTTCTTCCATCTGTTCTTTGTGTGTATTTAGTGTCTACCATTTAGATTGTTTTTATGAAATCCTCCACTTTTTCAGTTAATCCGGATATAAAAGAGTTCTCACATATAAATTCAATTATTCTTTTAGCTTTTAACTCGTCTTCAATTTTATCTCCACAAATCCAAACAATTCCGTTTTGCCCAACATCGATGTCGACGTTCGCTGCTTCTTTGATTATTTTTACCATACTTCCTTCCTTACCAATAACCCTTGGAACTTTATTAGGATTTATTTTTAAAAGTTGCCCTTCCTCTAGCTTGCCAAAACCTCTTTGTTTTATAGTTAAATCTACACTTGTTTCATCTGCTCCGATTATTTGAGCACAAACAACATCTCCGAAATCAAGATAACTTTTCAATTCCCCCTTATTTATGAACCTTGGCACCTCAGTTAAAGGTAAGAATCCATTAAAGTGCCCATCAAAATCAATAACCCATCCTCTAAAAGTTATATTTGAAACCTGACCAATGATTACGTTGCCTCTTCTTGGAGTGTATCCCCCAGATAAAGGAATTACTCTGATCATTCTATCTGAGACCTCCGACAAACCATAACGACTAGCTAGGATATCTTGTCCGTCTCTTCTCGTTCCGTCTCCTGGCAAGAATTCATCTCCTGTAATAATTATTTCGCCAGGTACAACTATTTTTCTTTCTTCCATTGTCGTCCAAGTTTTGTATAAAAATAGCTTTATAAAGCTTTGCTTGAAAAAGTGGAGATTATAGTTTAAAAACTATTTCTGCATCCTTAAATCTTCCCAAAATCTTGTAGGTTTTGACTAATTTCTCTTTTACTCCTTCTTTTTCTTCTGGAGTGAGCTTCATTTTGATAAGTCTTTCATAAAACTTTAAAGTACTCGCTCTTTTTCCCTGTTTTTCTAATTCCTGTAATGACGAAAAATAAATTTCCTTTCTTTTTTTAATTATGTCCAATCTTTCAACTTCGTTCGCCTCTCTTGCCGCTCTACTAAACATTTCTTCTGCGTCTTCTATAGAACCTGTCTTGCAAAATAGTTCTGCAGACCTAATATAAGAATCTATTTTTTCTTTGAAGGTCGTATCAAATCTAGCCTTATTGGAAAGAGCTTTTGCAGCTTTTGCATACATTCGGTCTTGAGTGTATATTGCAGATAGATTCTCTAGGATAAATCTTTTTATTTCTAGGGATAAATCTTTTTTGAAAGCAGACTCCAAATAAGCCGATTTATTAAAATTGGTCCTCATTGATTTCAATTTCTCTTTTAATTGCTCTAAACTTGTTTCTAAGACCTGTACCATAAATAATAGGGGTTTATTGTATTTATAAGTATTATTGGGGTTATGTTTTTAGAAAAATGCCTTTCCCACAATTAGTGGGAAGACAAGAGTTGCATCTGAGAAAAGCTTAACTGTCTTGGCTTTTTGAGAGATTTTTCCCCATGAAACTGCCTCATCTGGTCTTGCCCCCGAATCAGAACCATCAAACTCTTGCGCAGTATTTATATAAACTGCATAATCTGCTCCATTCCTATAGAGATTACAGTTACAGATTGAATGTTTCACAACACCTCCTCCAAGAATTATCATCCCTGTTTTCTTTTTTCCTATTGAAGAATTGTTAAAATCTTCTGTATCTTTAACAATGTCTAGAGAGAATGTAGAATTTGAGTTTTTGAAAAAGTAGATCATGTCTCCTAAAGAACCATCCATTATTGCAGGACAAAAAACAGGGATTTTATTTCTCCAAGCCCAATAATAAACACTATCTTCATTGGCGACTTCTTCTCCCATGGTTTTTATTAATTCTGAGGGGGTTTTTATTTGTTCTTTATATTTTTTTAATATAGGTAAAATCCACTTTTCAAAGGCAACATATCTTGAATTAGGAATCAGAATATTACCTGCCCTGTTTATTCCGTTATCTCGAAGTTCCGAACCGTTTAAATTAAACTCTCCTAATTTAAAATCTCCAAAGCATTTTATAAAATCCTCTTCTATTCCTCCTGCAGTGGTTATTAAATAGTCTACAAGTTTATTTTTCACAAGAAATTTTATTGTTTCCCTCAATCCAGAAGTAATCATATCTGAAGTATAGCCTAGATAGATAAATGCTCTTTCTTTTTTCATCTCTTTTATTATTTCTATTGCCTTTGAAAAATTAGATGCTTGTGCACCTGTAGTTACAAAACTATCCAAAATTCTACTAAAATCTAATCCTTTATCGAAGTCGTATCCTTTTATTGAAATCCCCCTAACTTCTCTACTCCTCTTAAAAATATTTTTCTTGGCAATTTCTTTCTTTTCCATATTTAAAAAAGTGAAAGCTAGCTTTTAAGGTTTTTGGAATCTTGTAAAGAGGATCTGTTTAAATTCATCAAATATCTCTGGAGAAACTCTCAAACCACATGCAACCTTGTGCCCGCCACCCGTTGCCTCCTCATGTGTAGATACAAATTCTTCTGTGAACTCTTTAGCTCCGGATCCTCTTAGAGAGATGTTTATTGCATCATATTTTTTATAACAAACTGCGATAAACCTCTTGGGATTTTGAAAAAAGAGTTTATTTGCAATATCCGAAGAAAGACTATACTCTCCTGAATATTCTAGGAAGACTAGATTATCAGAGTGTTTAGCCTTCAAAAGATTTTTCTCAATAATTTTATTTAATTGTTTATATTTTTTATGAATATAACTGTTCTTTTCGTTTTCTAGGAGGATATCTTTTGGACCGGTTGAATTCAAGAAAAGTTCCAATATGTTTTGAATGGTTTGATTTGAAGACTTTAATGCCAAGGAGAGAATTAAAGTTAGTTCTCCTAATTCTGAAGAGTATTTTAGACTTGATATTTCTAAATTTGAACCTATCATCTCAGGATAGTCCTCCTTGAATTCATCAATAAACTCCGGCATAAAGACATCATGAACGCAACCAATTAGTGATATCCATAGGGTATTTTTATTGTTACAAATCTTTTGGCAGATAAAACTTGTTGGTTCGGAAGAAGGGAATGAATTGAAAAATGTTGCCTTGTCTTTTAGACTTTTTGTTAGATCCATCTCATGATGATCTATAACGACTATGCTTATCCCCCTATCTTTCATTGAATTGAAGAAACTTTCATCTGTTAGAGGTTTATCTAAAATAAAAATTTTATCCGGGGAAACTCTTTCAATTTTTTCAATTAAATTAGAATCCAAATCTGGAAAAGACTTTAACGGAAAGGCAGTTCCTTTTTGGAAATTTTTTATTAGTATTGTTGCGCTACAAAACCCATCAGGATCATTATCAAAAAGAAATAGGGGGTTAGAAGAATCTTCTAACTCTTGTTTTATCTTAGCTAATTTTTTTGTAGAAATCATCTTAAAAAGAGACCTTACCCTCTAGTATCTGTTCTCTCAAATTGATTATCTCTTCTTTTATGTCTGCAGTTCTATTCTTCAGTATTTCTTCCATTTTCTTCTCGTCTAGTTCCAAGATAGAATCTAAGTTATTAAACAATTTTATTAATGAAGAAGATTCTTTCTCTGAAAGACCAAGATAATCTAGGAATCTAAAGCCTTTTGGAACAAGAGTTTCTTCAATATCTTTTTGGAATATAACTCTTGCAATTGAGTCCGGTTCAATTAAATTATCAAATGTTAGATTAGATAACAATAATTTTGTCTTCTTTAAAGATAATGGAGAGTAATCTCTTATTATTTCGTCTTCTTTTTTTTCCACCCCCTTTACTAATTCACGAAATCTCATGTGAATTATATTTCCTTCTCTTCCCAGTTCAATTAACTCTTTTTTCATGGAATCAGATATTCTTGAAATCATCTCACATCTTTGCAATATTTTACATATATCTCCCACAGAAACTAACCTTGAAATTTCTAATACATTTATTTTGTTCATGAGTTCATTAAATTGTTCTTTTTGTTTTTCCAAAATTTGCAAGCTATTTGTTAGACTCCTTAGAATCTCTTCTATAGGTCTTAGGAATAATTTTTTACCTGAATAGAATATTGTTGTTTTTTTTCTTCTCTCTGAAACTGCGATTACAAAAGTCTCTGCCTGTTTTGCAGTCTTTTCTGCTGCCTTGTGCCTTGTTCCGGTTTCATTGGTAGAGACGTTTTTATCAGGAGTTAATAGAACATTTCCGTAGAGAATTCTCTTTAAATCCTGAGAAACAATAACGGCCCCGTCCATCTTACAAAGTTCAAACAGCCTTTGGGAAGTGAATCTACAGTTTACCCTAAATCCTCCCTCGTAACATTCCTGCATATTAGAGGAATCTAGGACTATTAACGCTCCAAGATCTGACCTTATTAAATCATCAATTACAATTCTCAAGGCACTACCTGGAGAAACTTTCTTCAAGAAATCGAGCATTTTTTTTTCCTTGTCTTCCATGTTCTTTAGAAAAAAGAGCTAGTTTTTATATCTTTTGATGAAGAATTTTATTTATAAGGGCTAAGTGTTTAGCTTAAGAAAATTGAATAATCTTAGAAAGAGAGGATTAGCTAAGGATCATATTTCAGGCACAATCTTTCCTTCTTGCCAATCTCTTAAAATTGAACGAGCAGTTCTGTCTTCATCAACTATTCCCCCTCCTAGAAGAAAGTTTCTCTTCTTTCCTAATTTCTCTAAAAGAATCTCTACATCTTCCTTGAAGTCAAATCCATAATATTTTTTTAGAACTTCGGACTGTGTTTTCATTAGTTCAGAAACTATAAACTCAGGATCTCTTACTTTATCATAATTTCTCGCCCCAACCAATACATGATGCGAGATCTTTATTTTATCAGTATGAGAATATTCATCGTTAGGAATTACTCCGGGAGTATCCATTAAAATAATCTTAGAAGAAAGTTTTAATTTTTGTAATCCTTTTGTAAAACCTGCCTCATATGCTGTTTTTGCAGAACTCTTTCCAACTAAAAAGTTTATTAGAGAAGATTTGCCTGTGTTGGGGTAGCCAATTATTCCAACTTGTGCCCTATCAAATTTTTTATTTCTGTATCTGGCTTCTTTTTTTATTAGTTCTCTCAAAACCCTGGAACCTTCCCTTTTTCTACATGAAATAAAAACAAAGGGTTTCATATCTCTTGGAACAATGAATTTTTCTTTGTCTATTAAATCAGATTTGTTGAAGGCAAAGATTAATCTTTTTCCTTTTTTTAGAATCATCTCTTCAATTTCTTTGTTTCTTGTTTTCTCTGGAAATCTTGCATCCAATACTTCAATTATGAGATCGCTTGTTTCTAGAAGTTTTAAAACTAGATCGGGATATTTCTCTCTTTGTTTTCTCAATGCTTCAAAATCTTTGGGACGATTTGCTCGCCAGGTTTTAGGAAATTTCATATCTTTGTTTATTTAGATATCTTTATAAATCCTCTTTATTTATCAAAAACATGTTAAATCAAGGGAGTTATCGGCATAGTTTGTAAGTTTTTTCCTAATCGAAGCTTTCTTAGAAATTCTTTTCAAAAACCTTTTATACCCTTGAATTCTGAACTAAATTGTAATGGCGGTTGTAGTTCAATGGTAGAATGCACGACTGTGGCTCGTGAGACGAGGGTTCGATTCCCTTCTCCCGCCCTTTTAAATAAATGTTTAAATAGTGGGAGTTCCTTTTTGTAAGTATGGGATGGTGACGGAAAAAATTCTTTTTGTATGTAAATATAATCGGTTTAGAAGTCGAGTTGCTGAAAGATATCTTAAGAAAATTAATCCGAAAATCGAGGTAAAGAGTGCAGGAGTTATCAAAGGTAGACCTCTTAGTCAGAATCAAATTAGATTGACAAAATCCGAGGGAGTAGATATCTCTGGGAATCCGAGGTGGTTGTCTTCAGGATTATTAAATTGGTCTAGCATTATAATTATAGTTGCCGACGATGTTCCATTGGAACTTTTTAATGATAAGAAGTTTGAAAATAGAAAAATTGTATGGAGTACTTTTGACACCGATTCAGACAACACAGAAGAGGTTATAAAGACAATTAAATCTATAAAATCAGAGGTTGATAAGTTTAATGAGGAGTTAAAATCATGGAAACAGTAAAAGGATTTCAAGACTTTCTTGGACAAGATGCCAAGAAAAGAGAAAGAATGCTCGAATTGATTAAGGAGCAATTCAAACTTTTTGGTTTCGAGCCAGCAGAAACTCCAATCATTGAATATGAAGAATTTGTCAGAGGTAAAAATCAAAATGATGAAGCAGTGAGAGATATCTTTTCTTTAGAAGATAGGGGGAAAAGAAAACTTGCCTTGAGATTTGAATTTACATTCCAGTTAAAAAGAATTGCTAAGAACCAAAAACTTCCTTATAGGAGATATCAAATTGGATATGTTTTCAGAGATGAGCCAATAAGAAAGGGAAGATTAAGACAATTTATTCAGTGTGATGCGGACATAATTGGGAGCAATGCGAAAGATGAAGCAGAATGTCTTGCCTTAGCAAAAAAAGTCTATGAAAATTTAAAAATTCCTTGTACAATCTACATAAATAACCGAAAGTTAATTAATGAAATCTTAGAAAAAGAAAAAGTTGCAGATAAAGACAAAGAACAAATAATTAGAGAATTAGATAAATTAGATAAACTTTCTAAAAAAGAAGTTGAACAAAACCTTAAACCTCTAAAGGCAGAAAAATTCGTTAAAATTTTTACAGCAGAAGAAAAGTCTTTTGAAAAATACGATTCATTCCAAGAAATAAAAAAAATGAAGGAAATCTGTAAATGGTTTAATGTAGGGGTAGAATTCCGCCCATTCTTAGCAAGAGGTTTAAGCTACTACAATGGAACTGTTTTTGAAATCTGGTCAAAAGAACTTAATGTTGCACTCTCTGGCGGAGGAAGTTATATGAACGAAGGAATTCAATCCGCTGGAATTTCTTTCGGTTTAGAACCATTATTCTTGCTTTCTAAAGTTGAATCTAAAAAAGATGAAATCTTAATAGTTTCTTTAGGACAAGACAAGAAAGCAATAGAGATTGCTCAAAAATTTAGAGAAAAACAAACTTCAGTCATTCTTCTAACAGATAAATCCCCCTCAAAAGCATTAGACTATGCGAATTCAAGGGAAATTCCAAAAGTTATGATAATCGGAGAAAACGAGGTTAAGTCAGGAAAGTTTAAGATTAAAGATATGAAGAGTGGAAAAGAAGAAACTTTGAAGATCTAATTCAACCACCAAATAGCCAAATTCAAGACACTAGCAAAACTTACCCAGAACCAATAAGGAACTAACAACCAACCTGCAGTTTTTGAGATTTTATAAAAGAACACTAGGTTCAGAATAATGAAAATCCAAAGTGAAAAAATCACCAGAAGAGCCAATCCAGGACTTTGCATTCCGAAGAAAACAATGCTCCAGAGCCAATTCAAGACTAGCTGGATTGCAAAAATCCAATAGGCCTTCTTTCTCGTCTTTAATGATTTCTTTTTATTCCAAACTAAAAATAGTGAGATTCCAATCATCAAATAGAGAATAGTCCAAACAGGTCCAAAGACCCAGCCAGGAGGGTTAAATGAAGGTTTTACTAATTCCACATACCAAGTTGAAACAGAACTCCTAGTAGAAAAAGAACTCGTAATGCCTACTAATTGAACAAGAACAAGAGAAATAATAAGCTTCAACCAACTCTCCATTCTATTCAAAAACCAAGGATATATTTAAACATTCCTAATTTTAATATCATACAGAAATTCTTATATCGAAACCCTCTTTTTAAACACCCCAAGCTTTATATACCCATCCAAACTTGGAAAATCAAGGAAATGGTTAAATTAGGACAGATAAAAGGTTCAGGAAAAAAATAAGATAATTCTATGGTTAAGTTAGGCTCAAATAAATGTAAGGAGGAACAAAATGAAGTTATATGTAGGTAATTTGCCATTTAGTGTTGACAGTGAAGGTTTGAAAAAGATCTTTGAAGGCTATGAAGTAGCTGAAGCAGCACTTATCCAAGACAAATTTTCTGGAAGATCCAAGGGATTCGGATTCGTAACAATCGAAGACGAAGAATCAGCTAAGAAAGCAATTTCTGAGATGAATGGAAAGGATGTAGAAGGAAGAGAACTTAAGGTATCTGAAGCAAAACCAATGGAAGATAGACCCCCAAGAAGAGATTTTGGTGGTTCTAGAGGCGGCTTTAACCGTGGCGGTAATCGTGGCGGCGGTCGTGGTGGTTTCGGCGGAAGAAGGAACTTTAGAGAATAATTTTCTCTAACAGATTTATTTTTATTTTTTATCTCTTTTATTCTTAAGAGATTTTTTAAAGAGGAAGAAACCCATACTTTTAGGAACCATTTTTGTTATACTTTCAAGATTCACTAAAAATAAATGCGGATATGAACCTCATCCAAGATGATAAAATGAGGACTCCGAAAGCTTTTAAACTCTAATTTCTATTTTCTTTTAACCGGGGGAGATGCCGGAGTGGTCAAACGGGCTAGGCTTAGGACCTAGTAGCGTAAGCTTACGGGGGTTCGAATCCTCCTCTCCCCATGACGAGATTCTCACCCTTCGTTCTAGAAGGTAGAGCTTCAGATACAGAAATTAGGAAATGTAAAGAATTTTAAAGTTCTAAATGAATTACTTTAAAGCCTTTCTTAAATCTTCAAGATTTTTATCAATAATTTTTACGCTTTCAACAACAATTTCCGAACAAGTCATACCGCCCCAACTCTCGAATCTAAGAACTAGTTTTTCTGTCGGAGAAATCTCAATTCCTGGAACATTTAAATCCTCCTGATCAAAATTACATGCCCAATCATTTTTTACCTTTAGTTCACTATTAAACTCAAAAACATTAGGATATCTCTCAGCAGGTTCTGTGTGTTTTTTACCTTCTGGTTTGATTGTGATTTTGTTTAAATGATAATAATACATAAGACCCGGAATATGTCTTGCATGATCTTTTCCTTTTCCTAGTGAAGCTCGAACAACTACTTCAACCCCTTGACCCTTATTTAAACGAACAATGGGAAGATCTTTAATGCAAATAGAATCACCTAGTGAACCCGATAAAACATCAGAATTGTCTTGATCGCTTTCTATTTTTAGTTTCATTTCGACGGAATCTCCTTCTTTGATTTTAGCATTCTCTATTGGAATTAATCCAATTCTATGAACCAAGATTTCATCAGAGAAAGAAGAATCATTCCTATAAACATCTGCCTCTTTGATTGCCAAAGTATCAATTTCATTGATTGTTCTTCTTAAAGCATTAGCTAGACTAACCCCTATATCTGCAACAACCACTTCTTTATCTTTAGACTTTAAAACTTTTTCCATTTTATTTATTTTTCTTTAAGGTATTTAAACTCTCCTACCCCTTCTTCCTCCCTTTTTCTTTGATCCGCCCCGAGGAATACTCGTTATCTCCGAGATACTTATTATTTTGAATCCTTCTTTTGTAAGTGTTCTAACAATTGCATTTCCTCCAGGTCCGGGACCTGTTCCACCGGTCTGTCCCTTTATTCTAACATAAAGTGAATCAATTTCATAATCTTTTACCATTTCTTTCAATTTTTTTGCCATGAACATCCCAATTGTGGGATTTGCTTTCAGCCGGTTATGCTTGGTTACTTGTCCTCCCGAAAGTCGAGCAATTGTGTTTCCTGCTAAATCTGTAATCTGAGCTACAGTATTATTGAAACTTGCATAGATGTAAACAATTCCTGTGTGACTATTCTCCTTTGCCATCTTTAGATCCTCCTTTTGCTACAAATGTAATTTTCTTTTCTAGTTCGGAATTAACAGAAAATGAAGGAATATTTACAATTTTTCCGTCAATTGCAATTTTTTTATGAACTATTAGTTGCCTTGCCGCAGAGGGTGTTGTAGTTATTCCTCTTTTGTAAACTTGTGTTTGAAGTCTTCTTTCCAACCAATCTTCTTTTGTAAGAGCTAGCGCATCTGCAGTCGTTTTAACATTTAAACCCATATGACTTAATTTTCCAAAGAATGCATTTCTTTCCTCATCTGTCCCCGGAATTAGAGCCTTTGCTCTTCTTCTTAATTTAGAAATCTCGGATTCAGCCTTCCAAATTTCTTTTTTGTTCTTTAAACCGTATTTATCTACAATTAGGTTCTCTTCCTCAATTCTCGTTTTATCGAATAGTTTTCTCGGTTTTTTGAATTTGTTCTTTTTCTTTTTTATGTCTCCCATTACTTCTTTTTAATGCCCCCGCTCTTAGATTTATTTTTTCTGAAATGAGACTTTGTTCTTTGCCCCCTTACTGGTTGTCCCAGTTCGTGTCTAATACCCTTATAAGACTTCATCTTCTTCATAGATTTTATATCAAACTCTTTTTGCAAGTCTAAATCCGCACCCACAAGATGCTTATCTTTTCCACTATCTGCATCTCTTCTTCTATTTTTTAGGAATGAAAAAAATGAAACTTCGGGGTTTGTTATGAAATTTTCGATTTCTTTAATCTCTGCTTCGGATAACTCATCGATTCTTCTGTTTTTATCAATCTTCAATTTGGTACATATAGCATTTGAATACATCCAGGAGATTCCCTTGATGGTTGTAAGACCTGGATAAACTCTTTTGTTTCCAGCAATATCTTTAGCTAGGATTCTAACTAGTCTTACATTCTCGTCTAGATTTATTTCTTTTGGTTTCATTTTATAAATAGATTTTGCCTCTGCATTTCAGTTATTTCTTCAAATAATCTTTTCTCAATTATTTTTTGAGGATCTGGAAGATTTACAACTCTTTTTCTTATATCTTCAAAGGAAACAAATTCTCCTTTTTCTCTTTCATTTAGGATTGCTTGACTGTGTTTGTTTCCACACCCAGGTAAAAGCTCGAATTGATGCAATCTTGTGTTTATTGCGCTTGCCTTATTAAAAAATTCTATGAATTTTGTCTCATTCTCAGAAACATATTTCTCAATTATCTCCGCTAGATTAGCTTTTGCATTTTCTGTTAATTTCTCTCTGTGAAGTTTTCCTTTAATAAATTGTATCTTATCTCTTTTGCCATCTCCGATATAAACTTCTTCTTTTGGTTCAAAATTCATTCCCTTTCTTGGTGCTAAATGAAGTATTGTCAAAGTTTTCTCTCCAACTGCTTGTACTACGGGATTTCTAAAAGATTCTAGAGGATATCCATATGGAAGAAAATCTAGGACGAGTGCGTTTTCTTCTTTTTCCATTATTTCTTTAAAACCTCCAATATTTTGTTGATTTCTTCTTGGTCTAGAGAAATTCCTTCAAGAACTTTCATTACATCTTGGGCATCTTTAGGCATAAAATTTACTAGGCTAACAATACTTTCTTCATTTAGCTTCAAAATGTTAAGATTTCTTATTTCATCTCGAAGTTCTTTTGCTTTTTCGGATTTTAACTTTATAAAATTCTTAGAGAAAAGTTTAATTTTCTCTGCCCTTTCCCCATCTCCAACTATTCCAACGACTTCTGCAAGGGTTAGGGGTGTTTTATCTTTTATCATTTTAATATCTTCAAGTGAATTGGATGTATTATAAACCTTTTTGTCTTGTTTCCGTCTTTTAATTCAACGATTTTGTATTCGCCTTGGCTTCCAACGACCAATCCTACAAGCCCAACAACCCTCTCAGGGAGATTATTCGAAACAGACTTTTCCTTGACAATTGCGACTTTTTGTCCGTCTTTAAGCTCTTTAAAGTATTCACTAAGTTGGATTTTTCCTTTTTCTCTTATGTTTTTGTTTTTCTTTTTTGCCATATTTCTTTAATCAATAATAAATTCAAGATAAAGTTGCTTTAAAAAGGTTTTCAATTGGTGTTTTCTGAAGAATCGCTTAGGTTTTCCTTGTTTTTTTCTTGAATGTTTGGCGATTCACTGACTCTTCCTAATTCTAGATTTCCCTTTTCTTTCTCAGTTTGCATGCTTGATATGATTGCAGCAGACATCTTTGGACCCCAGACTTTATGCATACAACCCTCACACATATCCACGACAGAATTATCGTCAACGGGAGTCATGCAGTAAATACATTTTTTTGCCATCCTGAGATTCATTTAGAAGGATTTTTAAATCTGTTGTTTTTATTTAAACTTCAAAAACATTTATAAATAGACTTCGTTTAATAAGCTTATGAAAAAGAGTTTAGTTAGTATCTTTGTAATAGTTTTCTCCCTAATAGGGTTTGTCTTAGCAGAGTGTAATTTAGAGGTCTCTATGGTAAATCAAGACCCTTATCCTGCAGTTCCAGGAGATTATGTTAAACTATTATTTCAGGTTTCTGGAGTCGGGGGAACGGACTGTGGAGAGGTTTCCTTAGAACTTTTAGAAAGCTATCCTTTGAGATTTGATCCGGGATTTAATCCGATTCAGACTTTCCAGGCGGGAACTTTTGCAAGAGGATATAGTTCTAATTGGGTTGTTCCATACAATGTTAGGATAGATTCAAGTGCTCTAGATGGAGATACAGAAATTGAAGTTTTATACTCAACTAAGGGAAGTGACTCTTTTAAGATTTCGGAGAATTTTAATTTGAGTGTAGAGGAAGTTAAAGCAGATTTTGGTGTTTTTGTTAGGTCCTATGATTACTCCACTAAGAAACTTGTTTTGGAGATTCTTAATACTGCAAAAAACGATGTCGAAGCAGTTGTAATCGCAGTCCCTCGTCAAGACATTATAAAAATCCAAGGAACTAATAAAAATATTGTTGGAGATTTAGATTCAAATGATTATACTTCTACAGATTTTACAGCAATCCCCTTTGATGGAACCTTTTTTGTGGATATAGAATATAGTGATGAAACTGGAGAAAGAAGATTTATTCAAAAAGAAGTTAGCTTTGAGTCTGATTATTTTGAACATACTATTCCAAGCGAGGTTGGAGCGTATAAAACTTGGATTTTTATTGCATTAATATTAATTGCATTTGTTGTTTGGAGAGTTCTTAAAAAAAGAAAGAAGAAATTGATAAGATAGATGTAGAAAACCTTAGAATTCCTCTTCTCTCTTCTCCAATCCAAAATAAAATATCTTCAAAGATCCAAGAATCTTTCAAACTTAGAAAAAAATCAAACGAACTTTTAGAAAAAGCTAAAAAGATGGTTGAAGATGAAATAGAAAAAGAAGCTATTAATTGATTCTATTCATACCTCAAAGCATCAACAGGATTAATCTTTGAAGCTCTTATTGCTGGTGCGACACCTGAAATTGCTCCAGTGATTGTTGCGAAAGCAACACACCCTACGAATAACCAAACAGAAAACAAAGGTTTAAGGAAGCTCCAACCAAGCGAAGCTAAGACTTCTCCGATTAAATAGCTAATTCCAGAACCTATCAAAACACCAACGATTCCTGCAACTGCTCCGATTAGTGCCGACTCAAACAAGAAGATTCCTAGAATCTCAGAGTTCTTCGCACCAATGGATTTCATAACTCCAATTTCCTTATATCTTTCCAAAACTGAAGTTATCATAGTATTTGAAGTGTTTATTGCAGAAACAACAACCGAGACCAACGCAATCAAGATGATAAATCCAATGACAATATCCAATGCACCCATATAAGATTCCATCATATCATCAAAACTTTGCACAAAGAAATCTTCTTCTCCTTTTTTCTGATCTCTTTCCTTTCTTAATACTTCTTCTACTTTCTCAACGATATCATCAAGATTTGCTGCATCAACTCTTCCGATAATCCAACCATAACCTTTGGTTTCTGGATAAAGTTCTTCGAAATAATCACTGGCAATATAAATCTGTGCATCGTCCGTAGGACTTCCAACTTCTTCAAAAAATCCAACGATGGTCAAATCTTCTCCTTGAACATTTATCTTCTGATTCAAAGTATAGCTTTTTGAAAGAACTTTTTCTTCTAAAAGATAGCTGTAACCTAAAACAACTTTTTTATTATCTTGTTTTTGAAGCATTCTCCCTTTTTCCATTCCGATATTAAAAACGTCCATGATTAATGGATTTTCTGGATCATATGCGATTAAAAAAGTGTAAACTCTTTCGCTTCCCCTTACAATTTCAGCAACTTTGAAATAAAGTCCTGTTGCGCTGTAAACTCCAGGAACTCTTTCAATTGCTTTAATTTCACTATCAGTTAAATAAAAGTTGTCTCCAATTGGAATTGCTCCTCCGCCTTTTGTTTGAATAATAATCTTATCCATAGAAGTTCCCTGGCTCATTTCTTCAATGTACCCATAAAGCCCAAGACCAAAGCTAACAAAAATAAAAATTGTTATTATCCCGATAAGTATAGAAAGAGAGGTGAGAAAGGTTCTTGTCTTTCTGTTTCTTAAATTCCTCAACACATATTTTACTCCTTCTTTATTAATTATCATCTTAATGCCTCCACCGGATTTTGATGTGCGGCTTTTAGTGCAGGAGATATTCCTGCAATTCCTCCGACGAGAAAACTTCCCACAAAAACGCCTCCGATAACTAACCAATCTATTTCCAAGGTTAAATTTGTAGAGAGAAAATTTCCTAATGCCATAATTCCTGCCCAACCTATTAGTGTTCCTAAAACAACTCCTATAATTCCCCCAATTAAACCTAGCATTCCAGATTCGACGAAAAATTGTAAGAAAATCTGGCTATTTTTTGCACCTACTGCTTTCATTATTCCAATATCTCTTCTTCTTTCCAAAACAGATGTAGTCATGGTGTTTACAATTCCGACAACTCCAACAATAATAGAAATTCCTGCAACAATTATTATAAATATTTGGACTCCAGTGATTATTTCGTTTATCATAGATAAACTTGCCTCGGGAGTCGAAACTTGAAAGTCTTCTTCTCCCTCTTTAACATTCCGAGATTTCCTTAAAGCTTTTTCAATTTCTTGAACGGTTTGATTCATCTTGTCTTTTGATTCTGGTTGAACTGCAATAATATCTAAATTTTCTCCATAGTCCAAGAGATTTTTCATATCCTCTGAAGTCATGTAAATGACATTGTCCGTGATGAAACTTCCTTTCTTTTTTGTAATTCCGATAACCTCATATCTCTCTCCATTAATAAAGATTCTATTTCCTGAGGATATTTTCCTGTCCTGAAAAACAGATTTTCCGGAGAAGAAATTATACCCTAGGACAACTTTCTTCGTGTCTCCCCCTTCGAAGAATCTTCCATTTTCTATCTCTAATTCGAGCAAGTCATAGAGAAATCTTCTTTCTTCTAGTTGTATATTCGTTGTGTATCCGACACCGCTTATCTTTTCAAATTCAATTTCAGCATAACCTATATTTCTCCCTATTACTTTTTTGACAGAAGATAATCTCTCAATTTCTTCTAAATCTATTGTTGTTAAAGGATTTGTTACTCCGCTTCCTGGAGGCCCATAGGAATTTAATCCTCCTGCTTGTACAGTTATTATTTCTGAAGCCCCCATTCCAAATTGATTCATTACTGCAAGTTTTAATCCATTACCAAGAAATACTAAAGAAACAACTACCGCAACACCAATAACAATCCCTAGAAGTGTAAGCCAACTTCTTATTCCCCTATGTTTAAGATTCTTTATTGCTAAAATAAAATAGTCTTTTATCGATGTCATTTTCTTTTTCCATTTGTAACTTTCTCAACTTTTCCATCCCTTAACCAATAAACTTTTTCTGCATATTTCTGAGCAAGATCTTGATCATGAGTAACCATTACAATTGTTTTGCCCTGTTTGTGTAATTTCTGTAAAAAATCTAAAACCTTCCCTCCCGTTTTAGAATCAAGATTTCCAGTTGGTTCATCTGCAAGAATAACTTCAGGATTATTGGCTAATGAACGAGCAATTGCAACTCTTTGTCTTTGTCCGCCAGAAAGTTCGTTTGGATAGTGATTCGCCCTATCCGTCAATTCAACAAGTTCAAGAAGTTCTTTTACTTTTTCTTCTTGTTCTTCTTTGGATTTACCTTGAAAGACCATAGGAAGTACAATGTTTTCTTTAGCAGTTAGGGTAGGAATCAAATTAAAACTTTGAAAGATAAAACCTATTTTTCGCCCCCTAATTTGTGCTAGATCGGATTCGTGAAGCTTGGAAATATCATGTTCATCTAATAGAATTCTACCTTTAGAAGGAGTATCTAAACTTCCTACAAGATTCATGCTAGTAGATTTCCCTGAACCCGAAGGACCCATAATTGCAACAAACTCTCCCTCTCGAACAGAAACATTAATTCCAGAGAGAGCATAGACCTTATTTTCTCCCATAGAATAAATTTTGAATACATCCTCCAATCGAATAATTTCTCTTTTCATGATATTTTCAAGAACAAAACCTTTAAAAATGCTTGTAAACACAAAATTCTATGTTAATTCCGATCAGATGTTTTAGTTGTGGAAAACCGATTGCCCATTTATGGAAGCAGTTTAAAGAAAGAGTTGCAGCTGGCGAAGATGCTGGAAAGATAATGAGTGAGTTAGGATTAGATAGATATTGTTGCAGAGCAATGTTTTTAGGGCAAGAAGATTATATTGATCTGGTTAATAAATTCAAAAAATTCTAAGAATTTAAGATTTTGTATCTAGTTTTTTTCCCACACCCCAAACATTCAATGCTCAAATAATCTCTCTTAACCCTTCTTTTTGCCTTCTCCAAGGAAACATAACATCTTTGACAGAACTCTCTCCTCAATTTTCCGAGTTTAATATTGTTTTTCATAGCAAGCTTCTTCGCAGATTTGTTGCTCTTTGTTTCTTTTTTAGAAATTAAATCTTTTATTTTTTGGAGCGTCTTCTCTCTTTTGGCCATAAAGCTTATAGAAAAAAGAAGTATAAAAAGATTAGTAAAAGAGAATAAGTGAGACAACTTTACGCCTTCCCGCTTGTTCAGCAGTACAAACATAAACGC
>CAZGZN010000001.1:0-43252 GCA_964530285.1 Candidatus Woesearchaeota archaeon | reverse complement strand
CAAGAGTCGTGTTCTTTGAAACATCAATTACTGTTTCCCAATATTTATCATTATTGTGATAAAGTTCAGAACCAAGAACAAATTTCAAGTCCATGGGATTTCCACCAACACACTTGTAAGCTGCGATAAGGGCTTCTTTAAAAAAGGGAACCCCTACTTTTTGAATTGTTTCCATGTCTCCCCCCAGTTTATTATTTATCCAAGAGTGCCAATCCGCAAGAAAAATAGATACTTCAAATCCCGCATCATGAAAATCCTTTACCTTTGACATGCAAACAAGACCATGACCTAGATGAGGTTTTCCCGAGATTTCAAAGCCGATATAATGTTTTAATTTTCCTCCTTCTTTCAACATTTTCTTCAAATCTGCTTCTCCTATAATCTCTTCTGTATTTCTTTTTACCAGTTCAAATTTTTCTTCGGCATTCATCTTTTCTTTCATAGTTTTAGTAGAAATTTTAGATATTTAAATGTTTGTTAGATATAACTTATTGTTCCAAAGAGGATCGCAAATAACAAAACGATTAGGTAGATTATGATTTGAACTCCGATATTGATTAAGAAAATAATTATTGCTCTCCAAAAAGATGTTTTGTAATACTTTCTTACCAAAAGAATCCAAACAAATAGTGCAATTATGCTGGAAAGGGTTGCTGAAAGTGTTAGATTGATCTTTCCTAGGATCCATCCAAGGAGAACTAAAATTAACCAGGCTAAGAAGCTGACTCCAAAAGCTGTTTCGTATCCTCTTTTATATCCTAATAATCCTGTTGATATATGGAGAATAAATGCTGCAAGAAACAATGCCAGAACGAATCCAATAAATGCATAAATGAAGTTTAATTCCATTATAGCATTAAATATTGTTTCTATCATCATAATTTTATTAGGGACTATTCTTATTTAAATATTATGGCGATTAAAAAGGTATTTAAATTGAAGTCTTTTTATTGTTTTATGGCTAGAAAAAGAATAGGTGTTGCTCTTGGAGGGGGTGGAGCAAGAGGATTGGCGCATATCGGTGTTTTGAAAGTCTTACAAGAAAATGAGATTCCAATAGATTTTGTGTCAGGTACCAGCATGGGGGCAATAATCGGAGCTCTTTTTTGTTCAGGTATGAGCATAAAGAAAATAGAAAAAGAAATTCTCTCTATTAATTGGAAGAGTGTTTTTGATTACACCCTTCCAACGAGAGGATTAATTAAAGGTAAAAAAATAGAGAACTTGCTTAGGGAAATACTTGGAAATTTAGAATTTAGTGATTTAATTGTCCCTCTTAAGGTTACAGCTTACGATATAAAAAATAATCAGGAAATTGTATTTACAAAGGGGAACTTAATAAAAGCACTTCGGGCGAGCATTTCTATCCCAGGAATTTTTGTTCCGGTTAGTAATAACAATAGGGTTCTTGTAGACGGAGGTGTTGTTGATCCAATCCCTACAGAGATTTTAGAGGACAATGTAGACATAATTATTGGTGTAAATGTAAGCAGAATTCATAGAAATAAAATTGTTTTTGATGAAGAAGCGTTGGAAAAAGATGCGAGTATTCCAATTCCTAGTATTTTTGAGTCTACATCAAGAGCAATTCATATTTTGGGGGCAGAGGTTAGTAAGGCCGATTTAAAGGGTGAAGAAACAGACCTGGTGATAGATATTCCTTTAGGGGATAGGGGGATTTTGGATTTTAAAGATATTTCTTCGATTATTAAAAAAGGTGAAGAGACTACTAAAAGATTATTGAAGGAAATTAAGAGGGTATCTAAACCAAATATTTTGAGAGAATTTATTTATGGTTTGCAGGGGGGGTTGGAAAAGAATGTTATTGGCTTATCAAGAGTAAGGGAGGGATTAAAAAAATCTAAAGATTCTTCAGAATTAAATTAATTTTCCAGACTTTTCAAATTCAATTTCTTGGGAGAGTAAACTTCTTATTGTTTCCTTTACTTTGAAGATAGGAACGCGAATTTGTTTTGTTGTGTTTCTATCTCTGATTGTGACAGACTTGTCTTTTTTTGTTTCTTCATCAACAGTTATACAATAGGGAGTTCCTATTTCATCATTTCTTGCATATCTTCTTCCTACAGAACCAGAATCATCGTAGTTTACATTCCATTCTCTTCTCAATTCAATATATATATCCTTAGCTATACCATTCTGTTGTTCATCTTTTTTTATTAGTGGGAATATTGCAATTTTTACAGGAGATAGCTTTTGGTTCAATTTTAAAATAACCTCTTCTTTTTGATTTTTTGTATAAGCATCAAATAAGAACACAAGAAATGCTCTTTCTACTCCAAGAGAGGGCTCTGAGATTACCATGGGTAAAAATTTCTTACCTGATTCTTCGTTTCTCATCTCTAAGTTTTTTTTGGAAACTTTTTGGTGTTGTGTTAAGTCAAATATTCCTCTATCTGCAATACCTTGAAGTTCCTTAAAACCAAATGGAAAATTATATTCTATATCCCATGTATCTGTTGCATAGTGAGATTTTTCATCTTTCACATGCTGTCTTATTCTAAAATTTTCCATGTTTACTCCTAGTGATTTAAACCAAGAAAGTTCGGTGGATAACCAATAGGCATGCCAGGGTAAAAGGATGATTTTTTTCTTTAAAGCTTCGGAAATCTTCATTTTTTTTGCTTCTTGGTTCTTTTCTTGCATCTCTGCAGAGTAGACTGAAACTTCTAATTCTGGAATTTTGTAGGGACAATCATTTTTCTTCTCAGGATCAATAAAATATTCAATTTCCATTTGTTCAAATTCTCTGCACCTGAATAAAAAATTTCTTGGAGCTATTTCATTTCTGAAGGATTTTCCTATCTGAGCAATTCCAAAGGGTAACTTTAGTCTTGTGGTATCTGTAATCTGTTTAAAATTTGCAAAGATGAGTTGTGCGGTCTCTGGTCTTAAATATACAAGCGATGAATCCTCTTTTATTGGACCAACTTGTGTAGTAAACATAGGGTTAAATTCTCCTTTGCTTTCCCATTGTCCGCCACATTTCTCACATTGAGTTGTTTCTAGTTCATGTTTATCTACTTTTGATTTATTCTTACATTTTTTACAAATAACTGCCAAATCGACAAAAGAATCAACATGTCCTGAGGCCTTCCAGATCGAAGGGTGTGTAATTATCGAACCATCGATTCCTACAATGTCCTCTCTTTCATAAATATGAAATCTCCACCAAGATTCTTTAATGTTCTTTTTGAGTTCTGTCCCAAGAGGTCCAAAATCCCAAAAGCCTGCCAAACCGCCATAAATTTCTCCTGATGGAAAAACAAATCCTTTTCTCTTACAAAATGTTGCCATCTCATCAATGGTTAAATCTTCCATGTTCGTTTAAGGATAAGGGGGTTTAAAAAGATATTCTTGAGATTAGCATTTTTCTTCTTGCCAACTCCAATGCTCTCCTCTACCAATTATTACATGATCCAAAACTTTTATATCTAATTCTTCTCCAAGTCGAACAATCTTCTCAGTTATCTCTAAATCTTCTGAACTTGGAGTTGGATCACCAGAAGGATGATTGTGGATTAGGATAATCTTAGAAGCAGAGTTTCTTATTGCTGGTTTAAAGATTTCTCTGGGATGAACAATCGCTGCATCTAATACTCCTTTAGTTACGAGTTCATCTTTTATTACTTTGTTTTTTGTATCTAAGATTAAAACAATAAAGTTCTCTTGTTTTTCATCTCTTAATCTTTCATGAAAATAATTAAAAACATCTTTTGAATCAGTTATTTTAGTTATTGGATTTTTTGCTTGATTATATCTTTTAGAGATTTCTCTTAGTGCGAGTAATTCAATTGCTTTGTTCTTTCCAACTCCTCTTATTTTGTTCAGTTCATTAAGGGAGCAATCAAATAGTCCATTTAGGGAGTAATCAGAAAGAAGTCTATTGGACATTTCAATGACATTTTCTCCTTTTGTTCCAGTCCTCAGAATCAAAGCTAAAAGTTCTGCATCACTCAGAGCATTTGCTCCTTTTGAAATAAACCTTTCTCTGGGCTTGGAAGAATCTGGTAGCTCTTTTATTTTCATAAATAAAAACAGAAGGTATATCTTTAATTCTTTTTTAAAACCAACCCATTTTAATTCTGTCTAGCATCCAATCAGAGAATTCTACTGTTCTATCATCTGCTGTTTTTAAGTTTGCTGAGCATAGTCCGCAAGGAGTTAGAATTTTCTTGGCATCTTCTGGTGCTTCTTGAGTTCTTCTTTTTGCAATCTTTTTTGAAGTATCAGGAAAATTAGAACGAAGGCCCCCTCCCGCACCACAACAGAGAGAGTCTTCCCTATTATGGATCATTTCTTTCAATTCTCCTCCAAGAATTTTTATTAGTTCTCGCGGTTCTTCATAAATATTGGAGAATCTTCCAAGATGACAAGGATCATGATACGTTACAATTTCCTTTTCAAGTTCTTTTCTTTGTTTTTTCTTCTTAAGTTGCTCTAAAATTATTTTTAATGCAAACTCAACTTCAATGTCCCAATTTCTGATAAGTTTAGGAAATTCATTTTTAAACATATTATAGCATCCTGGACAGGGAGTGATTATTTTATTTACTTTATGTTCCTTGAAAATCCTTAAGCTTTTTTCGGCTAGTTTTTTTGCATCTTTCTTATAACCTGCATTATATACCGGGCTTCCGCAACAAACTTCTTCGGGGATCATAATAAAATCTATCCTTAAAAGATTGAATATGAATTTATAGTTGTTCATCTCTTTTTCCATGCCATATTTTAACATACATCCAGGGTAATAGAGAGTGTTTGTTCCGAGTCTTTTAAAGAAACTTAATATCCCCATAAGTCTCCTAGAAATCTAGAGAATTTAAAGTTTTCTATTTACATTTAATAGACTTTTAGTATATAATCTCTTAGAAAACCTTTTATATCCAACAAAACTATGGAAACCATGGTTGAAGAAAAAACTTTTGAGATAGGAGATAGTGTTTCTCTGAGAACAAATGAGAGAATATGGGAAGGAATAATTCTTGAGAGTTATAGTTCCGAAGTCGTTTTGTTGAAACTTTCTTCAGGGTACAATATTGGGATTAGAGAAAAAGAGATTTTAGATGCAAAAATTCTTGAGAAAGCTGTTTCAGTTAATAAACCTAAAATTGTATTAGAGAAGAAAAAAGATTTGCGGAACATTGCAATAATCATTACTGGAGGGACTATTTCATCTAGATTGGACCCAAAAACAGGGGGAGTTATATCTACTGATGCAGAAGAAATTTTGAATATTGCTCCAGAAATAAAAGAAATTTGTAATGTTGTAAGAATTGAAAAACCATTTATGAAATTTTCTGAGAATATGTCTTTTTTAGATTGGAAGAAACTTGCCGAGAAGATTGCGAAACTTTTGAATGATAATGAAATTGACGGGGTGATTATTTCTCATGGAACTGATTTTTTACATTACACTTCCTCGGCTCTTTCGTTCATGTTGGGAAAATTGAATAAACCTGTGGCATTGACTTATTCTCAGAGAAGTATTGATAGGGGAAGTACAGATGCTTATTTAAATCTAATTTGTGCTGCAAAATATGCAGTTTCAGATATAGCAGAGGTGGCTGTTGTAGGTCATAAGGATCTAAATGATGAAGTTTGCTTGGCTATGCCTGGAACAAAAGTTAGAAAGTTACATACTTCTAGAAGGGATGCATTCAAAGTTATTAACTCTGAAGCTTTTGTAGAGATATCTAAAAAAGATTTTAAAATTTTAAGAGATTTTAATGCTCGTTCAAATAATGTGGTGAAAATAAATACACAATACACTGATAGAGTAGCAGTTGTTAAAATTATCCCAGGACAGAATCCTGATATTCTAGATTTTTACGCTTCACAGGAGTACAAGGGAATTATTTTGGAGGTTGCTGGGATTGGTCAGGTTCCTGGAAAAGATGCAAGCACATACAATTGGTTGCCAAAAATAAAAAAGTTAGTAGATAAGGGAATAATCTTGTGTGCTGTCCCCCAAACTATCTATGGAAGATTGAATCCGAATGTATATGAAAACGGAAGGGAGTTAGAAAAGACAGGAATTTTATTCTTGAAAGATATGCTTTCTGAGACGGCCTTTGTTAAACTTTCCTGGTTACTAGGACAAAAATCTTTAGTCAAAAAACCTCAAGAAATAAAAAATAAAATGATTAAAAATCTCTTTGGAGAGTTTAATGATGTTCTTCTTTTTTAAAATAAAAAATCCTCTAAAAGATAAAAGAGGAAAATAAAATTATTTCTTTTTTTTGTTTTCGTTTATCTCAATTTTTATTCCACCAACTAACTTTACAAACATATTGTAAATCCAAGCTAGTACGATTCCTGAAACAAAATATCCAATCCCCAATATAATTGGTGCAACAACTATGCTCCACCATCCAATTGCAATGAATAATGGCATTGTTCCACTCATAGGACTTGTAGCGATGTATTCAAATGCTTCAGAAAGAGTTAATGAAACGCCTTCTTGAGCATATTGCATACTTAATTGTCCCATTAAAACTCCTTGGAAAATTCCAATTAGAACCCCAAAAAGCCCAGCTATTTTAGCTATAGGAATCAAACTGATCTTTTTTATTTCTTGCATTTTTACCTCCTTTTATTTAGTTAAATTATTTTTTAGTTATAGATATTGCTCCGACAGGACATGCATCTTTTGCGTCTTCTTCACAATCCAGGGAGTCTATTAAACCCTTTTTCACAGAGGCCTTTCCATTGACCATCTTGAAGTTTTTTGGACAAACTGCTTCACATCCTCCGCAGCCGATACATTTGTCTTTGTCGATTCGTATTTCAAAAGTCATTATTCGCACCCCATTATTTTAGTTAGAACTTCTTTTGAAAAGGAACCATAGTATATCTGTTCATTAATTTTCCAAGCAGGAATAAGCAGAATGCCCATACATTTTTCTCTTTCTCTTGAACAATCTACAAACGTAATCAGATTAAATGATTTTCCTAAATCTTCTTTTTGTAAATTGAAAACTTGGGAATTCTCTCGACCATACAAAATTGGCTTTGTTTTTATTACACATTCCTCAAATATTTTATCGGGGTCTCTTGAAGATGAGTCTTCCGGAGATTTTTTATCTATAACTGCGAATATAATTATTAGAATTGTCAAGCAACAAACAAAAATTAGGATTGTCCAATTATACTTCTTTTTTCCCATATTAATTTTAAATCTTTAGTATTTATAAGTTTGTGGTATCAACCAAGATATCTTAATTTTCCTGGGCGAGGTTCGTAAACCATTCCATCTTCCACTAACTTTTTTATTTCTGCGTTTATTATGTTCGGAGAGGAGTCACTTTCCATGATTAGTTTATCAATTTCTATTCCATCTTCTTTTTCTGCTTCTTTTATTTTTTCAAGGAGTATGTCTCTAAGAGGAGCATCTGTGCTGGGGACAATGTCTTTCCTTGATTGTTGGATTTCTAGTTTTCTTACTAAAAGCCACCTTGGATCTAGTTTCTTTGCAATTTCAGGTAAGACATAAACTTCCCCATTATAGTCTCTGATGACTCCAATCAACTGGATAGTATCTCCCTGTGAAAGATTCTTTATTATTTCTATATCTTCTCCGAAGGTTTTTATCTTTATTTGGCCCGAAGCGTCATCTATTGTTGCGGTAGCGTATTTTTTCTCTCCATCATTTACGTACTTATCGATTATATTTGCTATGATATTTACTCTTACTACGTTCTTATCGCCTATTTCTACATAAACAAAGCGTTCGTCTTTAATTATTGGTTTTCCTTTCAAGATATCTCCAATTCTGAATTTATAGGCAGTATTTCTCTTTTTTATTTCGTTTAGTTCCATAGCCATATCTTTTATTTTATTTTGAGTTTTATAAAGATTGTGGGGTTAGAGTTAGACTCTCTGAATGTATCCTTTTTTAGGCCTAAATATATCCCCTGCACGAAGTAACTTCTCTATTGCTTCTTCTAGTTCGTCTTTCTTCATTTTCTCTCCAATTTCTTTTTCAAGTTCTTCTTGGGGGATTAACTTCCCTAGGCGATTTTCTAAATCTTCTAAAACTTCCTTTACCATAAAGACTTTTCCTCTTTTCGAGGCAGGGTTTCCAGAAATTTTATCAATGTCAAAACTTTTTGTTTCTTCGTCATAACCTACTTGCATCATATAATATTGAACAAGTTTAATGGCTCTTTCTGCGTCTTCTACATCAACAGTTTTACTTAACCTTGCTTTGGCGTTTGCTTCAGCTAGCCTTACAAGTGCTTCCAGTTGTCTAGCAGAGATTGGAATGGGTCTGTTTGCTGTTTCGTTTGTCGAGAAATGAGATTGGTTCCTTAAACCAACATAAAACTTTTTTATTTTTTCTGCTGCTTCTGAACTAAGAACGGGGTGGCATTTCTGGTGGGCATATGCAATATATTTTCTTAATAGCTCTCTATCTACAATATCTAATTTAACATCTTGTTTATGTTCTGAAAGAACATGGGATGCAATTCTTTCATCTCTTTCTTTATCTGGAATGTCTCTAAGGATGAATAACACATCAAAACGATTAAGAAGAGAGGGGGCAAGATTTACTTGCTTTGCTACCATATCGGTGGGATCGAATCTTCCAAATTTTGGATTTGCTGCTGCAAGTACTGCTGTTTTTGCATTTAAAGTTGCTTGAACATTTGCTTTTGAAATCGTAACGGTTTGTTGTTCCATTGCTTCATGCATTGTACTTCTATCGTTTTCATCCATTTTTTCTAATTCATCAATACAAACAAGACCCTTATTTGATAGAACCATCGCTCCAGCTTCGAGTGCCCATCCTCTAAGAAACTCATCTTTTACTACTGTTGCAGTTAGCCCTGCACCAGAAGCAGACTTTCCAGAGACATATCTCCCTTTTGGTGCGATTGTGGAAATAAACTTTAACATAACAGATTTTGCTACACCCGGATCCCCTACGAGAAGGATATGAATGTCTCCTCTTGTCCACGTACCATCACTTCTCTGTTTTTGAACCCCCCCAAAGAGTTGCAGTGCTAAGGATTCTTTTATTTCTGGGTAACCCCAAACTGAAGGGCTAATGCTTTTTGCAAGTTTTTCAACTACGTTCGGTTCGGATGCAAGTTCTTTTATTTGACTTTCTTCTTCTTCCGTGATAGATAAATCTTCAAAAGTTTCTTCTAGGGGGATTACATTATTCGCTTCAATTGCTAAATCAAATCTTGTTTGTATTCCAGTGGGTAATGGTAATGAGATTTCTTTTAAAATTCCGATGACCCTCACCTTGCTTCCAGGGGTTGTTCTTTCTTCCATCTTGGGGTCTACTAAATCTTCTTTAAGGAATACTTGCATTCTTTTTGGTTGTTCTCCTCCAGACAATGCATCTGGGCTTTCTTCTAAAACAAGTCTTTGCGCATCAACCATTTCTTTTGCAAGAAGTCTGAATCCCCCCCTTCTTCCACAAGAGGAACATCTATTGGGTTCTTGAAATTTTTTTTCTACTTGCATTATAGATAAGATTGTTCCACAGGAAGGGCACTCAAATCTTGCATTAACTACCTGTGGTCGAACTTCTGATGCTTGTCTTACAATTCCCTCAATACAAATCATTTTTCCTAGATTAGATGCCCTTATGTTTCTTATTTTCAATTCTTGAGTTTTGGAGATTGTTTCTAAACGAACTTTTGGATCAGAGATTAAACCACTATCTGCTAGTGCTAGTTCTAGAATATTTATTGTGTCTTCTGGTTTATTTATTAAATCTTCAGATAGTTCTGGAGAGTGTTCTGAGAGTTCATTAAAATCAATAGTTATTACACTTTCTCCGTGTTTTGCAATTAGTCCTAATTTCTTCTTTTGTGTAGAGAAGAAGTTTTTTGATTCGATTATTCTTTCTTCTTGGTTGGTTTGATTTTCTTCCTTTTTTTCAAAGATTTCACCATCTGTTGATACAAATTCATCTTCTGCCATATTTTATCTAATTTAATCGCTTTTATAAGATTTTGTAGTCACGGAAGTATAGTTTTGGGGTTAGACTATCAATGTAATGGAAATCTTGAGGAATTTAATACTTCTTGTTTATTTAAACTACAATTAATTTAGCACAAAACTTGGTCTAGCGAAAAAATCTCTCTCATCGGTTTTTCTTGCTATTTCTATAAATCTCTCCTTAAGAAATATCGCAAAGGTGTCTTCTTTAGGGGTTGTTTGAAGGTCTTCTTTTAATATTGGTTTTCCCGTTAAAATCTTGTTTAATGATCCTTCTTTTAATTCTACAGATTCTACAACTTCTTTTATTGCTTTTTCTGCAGAGATAATCATCCTTTCGAGAAATTCTGAATTCCCTTTTCTGTATTCTTTTATTGCTTTTTCAAATTCGTAGAGTGTAACTGTTTGTTGTTCTGTGAATATTCCTGCCCTTGTTCTTCTTAATTCTAACATGTGGGCTCCCTCTGTGAACTCTCCAAGGTCCGAACATAGTTTCCTAATATATGTTCCTCCTTGCACTTCTGTCTGAAAGAGAAAGTTTTTTTCTTGTTTTTCTAAGATTTCAAAACTAACAATTTCTCTTTCTCTTATAGCCCTCTTTACACTAGACTTTCTAGGAGGTAATTGTTTTATTTTACCTATAAATTTCTGGTTGATAATTTTTTGTAGTTCTTCTATAGAAATTTCTTTATGAACTCTGATTATTCCTACATATGTCTTGTTTTCTCCAAGAAAAAGATTTGCAAGTCGGCAAGCTCTTCCTAGTGCAATGGGTAAAACTCCTGTAACTTTTGGGTCTAGAGTTCCAAAGTGACTTGTTTTATTTATGTTTAATTCCTTTCTTACAAAATCAGTTATTGTAAAACTCGTCGGCCCTGTAGGTTTATCTATAGGTATTATTCCAAAAGATAAAAGTTTTTTTATTCTTTCCATATTATTAACAGAGTTCACTAAGATTTATAAAGTCTTGTTTGTTAAAATTTTCATGGAAGTTAAAGATTCAAATTTTGAAGAGAATGTTATTGAGGCATCTAAAGAAATGCCTGTTTTAGTTGACTTTTGGGCTCCGTGGTGTGGTCCTTGCCAGATGCTTAAACCTTTAATGGAGAAGTTAGCTGTTGAATACGAGGGCAAGGTTAAGATTTTAAAACTTAATGTAGACGAAAATAGAGAGATGGCTGAAAAGTATGAAATAATGTCGATTCCATGTGTTAAACTATTTAAGAATGGTGAAGTAGAGGATGAATTTTTGGGATTAAAATCCGAAGAGATGGTTCGAGAGTGGATTGAAACAAGGGTTTGATTGATAGCTAAATGTTTTTAAATAACTATTTCTCTATGTATCTATGGCGAGAAGAATAAAAGAAGAAAGAAAAGAATTTGTTTTTGAGGTTAAACCAAAAAGGATTAAATGTAAGATGTGTGGGAAGGAATTCGAAGTTAAGCAAACTGCAAGATTTGCTAGAAAATACTGTGAGGAATGTAGTAAAAAGAATAAAGAATATTATGATAACCTAGATTCTGTTACTGTGGATGATTGTGAGGAAGATTAAACAAAAGATTAAGACTTTTACATCCTATTTTTAAGTTATTTAATCTAAATTTAGACTCTTTTTGATGTAGAAGAAAATAACATAGGTTTTTATATTCTAATCGCATTTATTTTAAAGGTGAATAAAATGTTTTTGCTTCATTACATCCTCCCTTTAGTGATTTTTTATTTTTATAGAAACAAGATTATGCTTTATGGATTAATTCTTGGTAATCTTGTTGATTTGGATCATCTTTATTACAGAGTTATAGGAAAGATTGGTTGGTTCGAATCTGCTTGTCCCCAGGCTGGAATGCAATGTAGCTTTGGTTTTTATCCATTGCATAACTGGTTTTTTGTAGGATTCTTTTTAATTTTGTTTAGTTTGATATTTGCTAAAAATAAAAAATTAGAATTTATAGGATGGATTTCATTTGGCGCTGTCTTAAATTTCCTATTAGATTACCTTCATTTATTGATAGGTTTTGGGATATAACTATCTCTTCTTTTCTTAAATTTAAATCGCTTTTCTTTAGATTCTTTTACCAACTTCAAAAATCCAGTTCTCACAAAAAGAAGGAGCAAGAATTTGCATTCCTACATGTCTTGAATCTATTTCTCCAAGCGGAATTGAAATTCCTGGAATTCCTGAAATATTTACTGGGCAGGTGAATACATCATAGGCGTACATTTCTTCAGTTGAAATAGTTTCTCTAATTTTATGAGCAGTTCTTGGAACTGTTGGAAGAAGAATCACATCAACTTGCTTGAATATTTCTTCAAATTTCTTTTTAATAAACTCTCTTGCTTTAAGTGCATTTCGATAATATTTTCCTTCATATTCTGCTTGTGTAACTTCTTGGCCTCCAAAAATTCTTCTTAAAACTTCTTTTCCACAAACGTCTTCAATTTTTTTCCCAAATCTTCTTCCGTCAAATTTTCTTGTGGCTGAAAAGAATTCTACATAAACTAAAAGATAATAGGTTTCGAGTGCAATATCTAACGGAAGTTCAATCTCTTTTATTTCCCAATTTGAATTGATTTCTTTAATTTTATCTATCTTTTTTTTGAACAAATCTTTTATTTCTTCTGTTGCAAAATTTTTTACATTTACAATACCCACTTTTACTTTTTTTGTGTCTAATTCTTTTTCAATTATTTCTTTTGTTGTTGTATCGAAGTTATCTTGTCCCCTAATAATGTTAAATACATATTCCGAATCTTCTAAATTCTTTGTTAGTGGACCAATTTGGTCGAAGCTCATACACATATCGATTAGGCCGTATCTTGAAACTGCACCATATGTTGGTTTAAGTCCTACGATTCCGCAATGGGAAGCAGGATTTCTAATACTTCCTCCTGTATCACTTCCTAGTGCAAAATCACAAAATTCTGCTGCAACTGCTGCGGCAGAACCAGAACTACTCCCTCCAGGAATTAACAGGGGATTTCTTGGATTTTTTGTGGGTCCAAAGGCAGAGGTTTCTCCAGAAGCACCACAAGCAAATTCGTCCATATTTACCATTCCGATGATTATTGCATCTTGTTCTTTTAATTTTTTTATAACCGTGGCATCATATGGGGAAATCCAATCTTTTAAAGTTTCAGAGGCACAATTGATTTCTAGTTCTTTAACACAGATATTTGATTTAATTGCGACGCAAATTCCTGCAAGTTTTCCCACATCTTCTCCTTTTTCAATTCTCATGTCTATTTCTTCTGCTTGTTTTAATGATTCCTCATTGAATGAAAGAAATATGTTAAGTTCTTTGTTCTTTTTGTCTATGTTTTGAATAAAATAAATAAGATTATCTCTCGCTTTTAATTTTCCAGACTTTATGAAATCTACTTTTTCTCGAATTGTTATCATTTTTCTACAATTTCCATTAAAATTTTATTTATTTCTCTAAAAGAGGCATTGTTTTCTAGAACGCCATCAAAAGAGTCTAAATATCTTTGTTTTTTGTTTAAATCCTCCTCTTCTAGGAAACCAATACTCAATAGGTTGTGATAATCAAATCCATTTACCATTCCTAAATCTCCTAAACTATCTCCCAATAAAAGAACATTTTTCCTGTTTTTTATTGCTTTATAAATTGAAGGAAAATTTCTCACAGAAGTTTCATCTTTATTCATTACATGAATTATTGGTCTTTGAACTCCTATCACTGATTCGTCTTTTTCATTATATTCAAATCGGTTTGTAATTACATAAATATTACTATAAAGTCTTTTTTCTTTCTTCAAAAGCATCTCAATTGTATCTCCAACATCATTAGAAGAAAGAATAACTAGGGGAATATTTTGTTGATTTAGATAATCTAAAAAATTGAAGACTCCTTCTCTAAATACTATTCCTCCTTCATTAACTATTCTCTTTAAAAGTTCTCTGTTTAAACCACTTCTTTGCAACAATTCGAAATGTTTTTCCCACCATTCTTGCATTGCTTTCTTTTTTTCTTGTTCGGAAATGTTGGGGCTTCTTTCTATGGCTCCATAATGTTTTGCTAGTGTTGTTGCTTCTATAGAATACTCTGAGCTCAAATAATCTTTGTCTCTTAGTATGGAAATTACAGATGGAATTTTTATTCCTTTAACTAGGGGGGAAGTCATTGTTCTGTCAAAATCAGTAATCACATGAAGTTTTTCTTTTCCATCCGTTGCAAATTCTCTAATTTTTTTATCTATTGTTTCTTGGTTTTGGGCGATCATTTCCATCCTCCTCTTTCTGCGATAATAAGATCTTTCTCAACAAAAGGAGCATTTTGTAATATTGCTCTTTTGAATTCTTTATCTGGATTCCATCCCTCAAACTCCTTTCTTCCGCTTTGGCTCTCAAATGAATCACTCAACTCTTGCTTTAGGTTTTCTAGTTTGCGACTAAAATCCTTTAGGAATTTTCTAGATTCTTCCTTTATGAGTTCTTTTTCTTGTTCTGAGATCTTTCCCATGGTATAGATTTACTAATCTATTTTATAAGGTTTTGCAAAACTCTTTAAAAAGGTCATTTGTCACTGACAAATTACAACAACCGAAAGATTTAAATAGTCCCTTTTATTGTAATATTTATCACCTCTTTTTTCCCAGAAGGGGCGAATAGAGCTCACTAATTGTTTTGCTCTATGAGCCCTTTCTAGGGTTAGCGATACACTTTTTCTAAAAAGAATCACATTCAATAAAAAATATTTTTCGGAGATTTAGATTAATTTATTTAAGTTATTCGCTCCGTTTTTTCATATTCAATAAAATATTTTTCGTGAGGATAAAACTAATTATTTTTATAATTTGTACTCACGTTTTTACAATTATTTAGAACCTTTAACAAGAATAACTTTTCTTTTTTTAACCCACTTCACTTTTCGATTATCTCTTCCCATCTCTGAATTCTTTCGACATTTAGAAGAACAATAGTATCTAACTGTTCCATCTTTCTGAACCACACTAGTTCCCTTTGGAAATTCATAATTATCTTTGCAAAATGAACAAACAGGCATTTTAACTAAAAGCCCCCTTTGAAATACGTTTCATTAATTTTCTAGCTTCAATTTCTGTTTCTCTAAGCATAAGAATATCTCTTTTCTTGATAGGTCCTTTAACATTTCTTCTTAATTGTTTTCCCATGTTTCTTCCTTGTAAAACTCTACATTTAACTTGTGTTAGTTCTCCTCTCATTCCAGTCCTACCTAAAATTGCTTCAACAACAGCTGGAACAGCACCAGATGTTTCCATTATTTTATCAGAACCCTTTGTGGCAGAACTCTCCTTCTGTTGCACTTTCTGCTCTTTTGCCATATTAATTCAATGAAGCTAAATTAGCCTCGCCTTCATTTATGATTGCGACAGCTCCTGTAGAAACTGAAATTCCTGAAGAGATACCTAACTTTTCTTTTGATTCTACTTCGAAAAATTTAATATTTTTTTCTTTTGCTAAAATTGGTAGGTGTTGTGTCAATTCTTTTGGGGATACATCTGAAGCAATAACTACAGCTTTAGCAACTCCTCTTTCTAATGATTTTGTAACCTCATTTATTCCTCTATCAATTTTTCCAGTCTTAGCAGCTTTCTCTACAAATTCGTATATTTTTTGTGTCATTTTTAATCAATCCGATAGAACGAACCTCGCTCCTCGGTCATCGGTATAATGAACTTGAAAGTTTGATTTATAAATCTTTGGTTTTTGAAAAAATCAAACTCCTTGTTCTGCCCCGGCTCCCTCCTCTTGTGCAATCTTTTTAAATTTCTTTTCGATTAATTCTTCTTCAGCTTTTAATTTTTCTTCTTTCAATTCTTCTTTCTTTTTCTTCTTTGGTTCTTCTAGTATTAATTTCTCTCCTGCGAAGTCTTCTAGTGTTGGAAGATTCTTCTTTATTTTATGGGCCTTAAGATACTCTTTAGATAAGAGCCAAAAGAAAAGTCCCAAGGATTTATTACTATGGTTGTTTCCTATAATTACATAGTCTATGTCTGCAGTATTGTTGTTTGTATTACATATCCCTACAACAGGAACTCTAATCTTTTTTGCATCAGTTAATGCATTTTTGTCTATCCAAGGATCGCAAATAAAGATCATCTTTGTCTCAAGAAAATTAGATAGGTTTGTGTTTGTTAAAATACCTGAAGGATACTTCTTTGTAAATAACTTTACTCCTGTAAGTTCTGAAAACATTTGAGCGGCTCTCCAACCTGCTTCTCTTTTGCAAACTAGAATCCACTCTTCTGGTTTGAATTTAACGACGAAATCTAATGCATCTTTAAGTTTTTTATCTACAAGAAGGGTATTTAAAATTGCTAATCCATCTAGTCTTCTTCTGTAGATATATTTTCTCATTGTAGGAGTTACAACCTTTGTTCCTAAATATGCAGCAGTTTTGATATAATCTTCTATAGGTGTAAGTCCTGTTTGTTCTTTAGTATCTAAAGACTCCTCGACTTTTAACTCTTTCTTCTTTGAGGAAATAGTTATATTCTCTTCGGATTCTTCTTGTTTTCTTCTTGGCATTTTATAATTAGTTTCGGGAGTAAATGCTACTTTTCTTTCGAATTTTGCACCCGATAATATATTTAGTTTAGAAAAGGGGTTTATAAATCTTATTGTTTGTTTTTATTTATTCAAATTTTTTGGAGCCCCACTCCTTGAAATAAATTTTTTCTTTTAATGTTAATCTTTATTTCGTCTTAATTTTAATCTTACCCCATTTATAAAAAATTGGGATTTTTATAGCCTCTTATCGACGAGAAGATGAAAATTTTAGGACAATAGCTACTAGAAAATAATAAATCTTCGACGGAGAAAAAAACAAAACATTTAAATAGTGGTTTTATTTGATTTAATCAGATGCTAAAAGGAGGTAAAAAATGGGAAAAGTAATTGTAAAAAATGTTGTTGAAAGGAAGCCAGGGCACCTTTACTATGTTGATGGAAAGGGAAATGTGTGTGAAGCTGTGATGGCTAGAGGCGGAAAGAAAAAGAAGAAAACAACAGCTAAGAAAAAGAAGAAATAAATCTTCTGTTCTTTTTATTTATTCATACTTTATTAATGAACCCGTTCTTTAGGGGGGGCGGGTTCATTCAATAATTTTTTAAGTTTGTTTTTTTGCTAAGGTTTTTATATTCTAGTTCTGTCTAATTTTAATGGAGAAAGATAAGTACCTTTTAGGTGTTGAGTGTACAGCACATACTTTTGGCATTGCTTTAATCGAAGAGAAAACTAAAAGAATTCTTTGTAATATTAAAGATGTTTTTACCACAGAAAAAGGAGGACTGATTCCTACAGAGGTAGGAAAACACCATGAACATATAGCAGAGAGTTTATTTAAAAGAGCTCTAGATGAGACTGGAGTTGAGAAGAATGATTTATTTGCTGTTGCTGTCTCTGCATCTCCTGGTCTGGCTCCATGTTTGAAAGCTGGGATGGAATTTGTGAAGAAACTCTCTAAAGAGATGAATCTTCCCTTGATTCCAGTTAATCATTGTATCGCTCATCTAGAAATTGGAGAAACCACTGGAGCGAAGGATCCTGTACTAATTTATGCTTCTGGAGCAAATACTCAAATAATTGCTTATGAGGGAGAGAAGTATAGAATCTTCGGAGAAACATTGGATTTGGGTGTGGGGAACTTTATAGACACCTTTGCAAGATATGCGGGTTTTGGTTTTCCTGGAGGGCCGAAAATACAGGAAGCTGCAGAAAGAGGAAAGAAGCTTATTGAACTTCCTTATTCTATAAAAGGAATGGATGTATCTTTTTCTGGAGTTCAAACTAAACTTAAGCAACTTTTGGATAACGGAGAGAGTTTGGACGATTTATCATTTTCTTTACAGGAACATGTTTTTGCTATGCTTGTAGAGGCTGCAGAAAGAGCCTTAGCACATACAGGAAAAAGTGAATTGCTTCTTGGAGGGGGTGTTGCGTGTAATTCGCGTTTGCAAGAAATGTGTAAGATAATGTGCAAGGAAAGAAAAGCAAAATATTTTTGTCCGGAGAGGCAGTTTCTTGTTGACAATGCTGGAATGATTGCATATCTTGGGTTGAAGATGTTTAAGAAGGGAATTTTTTATAATGTGAATGATTTGGCTAAGGTGGATTTTGATCCAAAAGAAAGAACAGATATGGTGGAAGTCAAATGGAAATAGTTAAGTTGGTATTTTCTTAATTTTCAGGAAGTCATTTTTTTCTATCTATCTCATTATGGAGAATAGTAAATACTTGAGATGCAAAAAGCATTCTTGGGGACACAGAGACCTTATCAATCTGTTTAAGAAATTTATCTTTGTCTTTTGGAAATCCGTCTTGGTCTCCTATAATAAAAACCTCATCTCCTTTAATTTTTCTATTCCTCACATCTTCTCCATTTTTTTCTAATAGGAATACATTTTTCCCTTTTTTATCAAGTTCTTTCACCAATGTCTCAAAAGACTTCTTTTCTATGAAACATCCAGGAAATATCTTATTTATTTTTCCTGTTTCTTTTGGGCATTTGTAAAGCATCCTTTTTATTAGTCCAGCTATGTCTTTTTTAGATATTGGAAGTTCTTTGTCGTATTCAATTATTAGATGAACTGGGGGGTTTGGAGGTCCTTCAAAAATTAAATGAAGTTTGGTATCTTGTCTTGTTTCATTTGATAAAAAAAATGCAGAGATAATAACATTGCAAACTATATCCATTCTGCCAGCTTGCATTAGATTATCTTTGATGAGGTTTCCTGCAGTAACTGCATTTTTTGAATAATAAATAAACTCTCTCATATTTTTATTAATCAATTAAGGTTTAAAAGTGTTGAGGGAAGATTTTTATACCCCCTAGTATTGATCTTTTTATGGAAAAGAAAAAGTTTTATATAACTACTGCAATAGATTATCCAAACGCAGAGCCCCATATAGGGCACACCTATCAAAAGGTAGTTGCAGATGTTTTGGCAAGATGGCATAAGGTTCTGGGGGAAGATGTTCTATTTTTGACTGGAACAGATGAACATGGAAAAAAGATTCAAGAGACAGCAGAAAATGTTGGGAAAAATCCAAAAGAGTTCGTAGACGAATTATCTTTAAAATTCAAGGAAGCTTGGAAACTTTTGAATATTCAGTATAATAGGTTTATCAGGACAACTGATGAAGACCACGAAAAATTAGTTCAAGAAGTCATTGAGAAATGTAACAAAAATGGAGATATTTATTTGGGGGAATATGAAGGTTATTACTGTGTTGGCTGTGAGGGTTATTTAACTGAGAAGGATTTGGTGGATGGAAAGTGTCCATATCATGATAAGCCTATTACTAAGATGAAGGAAGAATCTTATTTTTTTAGGTTGAGCAAATACCAAAACTTCCTACTTGATTTGTTTAAATCTAATCCCCCCATTATTTTGCCTGAAAGTCGAAGAAATGAGATGATTTCAAGGGTGAAGGAAGGATTGAATGATTTGAGTATATCTAGAACAAGTTTTGATTGGGGGATCCCCTTTCCTGGAAACTCAAAGCACGTAGTATATGTCTGGTTTGATGCACTTTTTAACTATCTGACTGGTGCAGGAGAAGAAAAAGAATTTTGGCCTGCGAGTGTTCATTTGCTCGGAAAAGACAATGGGTGGTTCCATGCTGTTTACTGGCCTGCTTTCTTGAAATCAGCAGGTTATGAGCTCCCAAAGAATGTTTTTATTCACGGATTTGTTTCTTTTAATGGACAAAAGATTAGTAAAAGTTTAGGAAATGCTATTTCTCCGAAGGCTCTTGTGGAAAAATATGGGGCAGACACAATCAGATATTTTATTAGTCGACAGTTTCCTTTTTCCGAAGGAGAAGATGGTGATTTCTCTGAGAAAGCTTTAGTTGATAGGCATAATAATGAACTTGCAAATAAATTAGGAAATCTGGTTTCAAGAGTTGCAGGTTTAATTGAAAGAGAGGGATTGGAAAAATGTGAGAATTCTTTAAAGAACAAATTAGATTTAGAAAAGATAAAAAAACTTTTTAATAACTATGAGATTGATAAGGTTCTAAACGAGATTTTTGCATTTATTGATTCTTGTAATGAATATGTTCAAGAGAAAAAGCCATGGGAAACACATGATAAAAAAATTCTTTATGAACTGGCAGACTCTATTAAGATAATTGGGATTTTACTTTGGTGCTTTATGCCTTCTTCTATGGAAAGAGTTGCTAGTGATTTTGGTTTTGAAGTTGGAGAGAATAGTTTAGAGAATTTAGATAAAGAATTAGGTGGAAACGTCAGGAAAGGAGAGATTTTGTTTAAAAAAATAGACTAATCTTTGAAATTATTTTAGAACCCATATTCTTTTAAAAAGGCTCCTTGTTTAAGTACTATGAAGAAGAGTATTAGTTTGTTTTTGTCATCTATTTTTCTTGCTTCTCGACTTTATGCTTCTGAGGAGAGCTTGGTGAGTTTAAACAGGCCTCTTCTAATGGAGGAGACTGCGGTAAGGGTTGTAGCAAAAGCAGTTGAAGAAAGATATTTAGAGAAAAGAGATATAGTTAATTTTGTTTCTAGGTTGGAGGGGGCCTCTTCTAGGGGTGGGACGAGAAGTTCTAATCCTAATTTTGGAGAGCTTTGGTGTTCGGGATTAGAAAATGAATTAGAAAAAAATCCCCTATTTTATGCGTGGGAAGATTATGATTACGATGATTTCATTATAAAAAATCAGGTTCTCGTTTCTGGTTGGGATGCTGCAGTGATGAAATATCCTCTGATATTTAAGCGACTTGAAGAGGGTGTTTATCTTCTAAAGGAGGCAACTACGTTTAAAACTTCTAAAAAATTTAGATATCATCTAAGGGCAAATCTGGAGCTTTCTTCAAATGATTCTCTTCGGATTAGGACAAGAATTTATTCTCATAATAATCATGATCTCTTTCACGGTCTAAACTTTAAGTTTTCTAAAAGGGGTGTAGAAATGGCTAAAGATTATTCTCTAGATTTTTTATCCAATGGAGCTAGTCTTGATTTAGGATTAAATTATTTTCATGGAGACTATTCTGCTAGGGTTACTTTAAAATTTCCATTTTGGTTTGGTGTAAGAAATTGACGAAACTCTTATAAATTCAACTTACCTGTTTTGTTAGAGATGGTGAAAAAAGATATTATTAATCCTATTGCATTACTTACTGGTTCTGCTATTGGTGCAGGTTTTTTAGGTATGCCTTTTGTTTTTGCTAAGTCTGGCTTTTTGATAGGATTAGTTCATTTAGTTTTATTTGGTCTTTTTGTTTTATTTATCCAATTAGTTCTCGGGGAGGTGGTTTTGAGAACAAATGGCAATCATCATCTTGCAGGGTATGCAGAGAAATATCTTGGAAAAAAAGGTAAGATTTTTGTATTAGTTATCTCTTCATTTTATATATTTTCAGCATTGGTTGCATATCTTTTAGCTAGCGGTGAAAGTCTCTCTTATATTTTTTTTGGTAGTTCTAGTTATTCTTTTGTTCTTTCTATCTTTTTTTGGGTTCTTGTTTCTTGTCTCAGTTTTGTTGGACTACGGGCTTTGAAAAATTTTGGGAAGATTGGATTTTTCATTATTTTGTTTTTCTTAGTTTTAATCTTGATCTTTTATTCAGGAGGTATACAAATAGAGAATCTGACTTATTTAAATCCCATAAATCTTTTTGTTCCATTGGGAGTTGTCATGTTCTCTTTTTTTTCTTTTTCTGCTATTCCTTCTGCTAGAAGACTTGTATTGGGAAAAGAGAATTGGATGAAGAAAGTTATTTTTCTCGGTGTTTTAATTCCATTTATATTTTATTTAGTTTTTTCTCTGATTATTGTTGGAAACTTTGGAGTTGATGTTCCTCAGGTCGCTACATTGGCATTGGGGAGATTTTTTGCTTTGTTAGGGATTGTTACATTATTCACCTGTTTTCTTTCTTTGAGTATTTCGATAAGAGATCTATTCAGATTTGATTTTGGAATGAAAAGATTTTGGTCTTGGTTTTTATGTGCTATAATTCCATTTGTTTTCTTCTTGATTATTTATTTTTTTCAATTAGTTTCTTTTATTCAGATCTTGTCGGTTATAGGTATAGTTTGTGGGGGTTTGTCTGCAATAGTTATTTTGTTAATGAATCTTTATTCTAAAAAGAAGTGTGCTAGGGTTCCAGAGTATTCTGTTTTTATTAATTGGAAGATTATTATTCTGGTTTCAATTATTCTTTTTGCGGGGATGATTGTTCAGCTAGTTGGGGTGTTATGAGATCTAAGAGGGTTTTGGGCGAATAAAAAATAATCGTTTCGTGCCCACAACCCCCCATATTTTTCAGAGAAAAATATTTTTTAATCGTAAAACAATTTCTTTTCTAACTAGGGGAGCTTTCTGAAAAAATTTCAACTAATCTGTATTAGTTTACCCTTTTCTCATGAGCTTCCTCCAATTTTTAGAGAAAATTGAGAGCTGAAGCGATAGAGCTAAAAGGACGAGCGAAGATTTAGATTTTAGCAATTTCTTGGGCGGGTGAAGGCAGTGCGAGTTAATTTTGTTTAGAAGATTTTATTTTTCTATATATATATGTATAATATCCTAGCGAGATTATTATTCCAACAAAACTCAATAAGTAAAGAGTTATTAATGAGGTTATATAAACCGAGCAAAATGCAGGTTGTTGGCAATTTGAACCATTTCCTATTGGAGCGGCACATTTTATTAAACTACATTCAGTCGCATTATAAACGCCCCATATCGAAGCTAGGATAGATAATATTATAAGGACAAAAGTGATTATGATTACTTTAGAAAATTTTAATGCCATAATAAAAATAAAATCTTTGGATTTATTAATGTATCGTTCGCACTGCCTTCGGGCAGAGGGGGTATAACTAAAATCTAAATCGAGCGAAGAGTATTTTTCCGCAGAAAAATATTGAGCCTAACAGACTTTAAGCGAACCTTACACTTTCAACCACCTAAAACCCCAAAATATAGCACCTTCAGAGAGTTTATTGCGTAAGAATTTGTAATTACTTCTAAACTGTAATATATGCTCTTAAATATATATCTTATAGGATATATATGAGTTATGCATATAAATACAATTTAACTAGACAATTAACTCTTTTCTAATTCTTTTGCTTTTTGAATTTTTGTTTTGTTTTTTGTGAAGAATTCTATTGCTCTTGCTAGTTCCTTGTGGGTTTTTGCATATTCTCTTATCTCTATCTTCTTTTGATATGCTTCACAGGCTTGAATTAAAGCACTAGCTCCTGCTTTGGTTCCGTCCGGATGTGCATGACATCCTGCACCCATAGTGGTGATAAAGTCTATATGCCCCATAAGATCAATGAAGGGTTTTAATAATGTGGGATTTAATCCTCCAGAAATAATTGGACAGCATTTTTTCATACCTCTCCAATTTTCATTTTCTAAATTTAGGTGTCTTGCACTATCCTTTTTAATTAGTTCTAGAATGTCTTGGTCTTTTTCAGAGACTCTTGTCCAAGATTGTTCAAAAAAATGTCCTTTGGAAAGAAGAGAAAGAATGTTTTCTGCGGCAGTAATATCCTCTTTTTTATTTCCTGCCATTTTTCCAACTCCTGCTGTTCCTGTATGAATTCCACTTGCTCCAGCAAGTCGTGCAAATTTAGATAAAACTAAAACTGAAAATCCAAGGGGATTTTCTTCTCTTGTGAATGCACCATGTGCTGCTCTATGAAAATGTATAAAGACATTCGGATATCTTCTTCTTAATGTCTGAACAGCCATCCACCCTGCAGTTATTCCATCAATTAAAAATGCATAACTTCCAGGTTCAAAGCCCATGTTAGTAATTAGTTCACATCTTCTTATCATCTCGTCAAAATCTGGAGAAGAAATATTAAACGAATGAACCTTCTTCTTTCCTGTTTTTTTTACTGCCTTGTCTATTGCTTCTTTTACATATTTTACCATTATATCAAACTGACAGAAATCTTGATCTGCCTGAGGTTCATCATTCTTTACGAAGTCTCCTCCGCCAACCCAAAAGTCATAGCAAACTTCTGCATACTCTGCAGCTGTTAGTCCTATTTTGGGTTTAATAATTGTTCCTAAAATTGGTCTATCATAAACCTGGAGATATCTTCTCATATCGTCTAAAGTATAACTTGGTCCGTCATAATGTTCGAGCATTGCAGGGGGGAACCACACATCTAGAAGTTTCAGTGCTGAAACTTCTTTCATTCCTAAAACATTTCCCACCAAGAATGTAAGTATATTCTGTACATTCCCTTTCCTATCAAAGATTCTCCAGGGATATGCTACTCTTATTAAATTCTTCTTTAAATCCAAGTCGTAAACAATGGCGTTGAGTTTTTTTGAGAACTCAGTTTCTGTTCTTACTGGAAAATTGGTTCCTGTGGAAGATTCAGCTGCAATCTCAGCAGCTGCTTGGAGATGATTAAGGTTTTTCCCAGGAAGCATATGAAACACTGCAAGTAAATATTCTCCATTCTTTATTCCCTTAAGATTCAGATTAACATATGCTTTTTGTTTTTTATTCAGCGTCGTTAAAAGTTTCGCAGTTCTGGAATCTTTTTTTATCATTCTCTTTTTTATCATTCAAACCACCTAACTAGTCTTCAGTATTTTTCACTTTTAAATCTTTGGTTTATAATCTCTAAAAAATGAAAAACAAAAGATTTTTAAAGGCACTTTTTGTTTCAACTTTAGATAAATTTACTATTCTTTATTATGCACGCACTCCAGCCAAAACATACAAAATTGAAAAAAGAAGAAGTTGAGAAACTATTGGATGAATATAATCTTTCTGTGGTACAACTTCCTAAAATCTCGAAGGAAGATGTTTCTGTTCCAGAAAATTGCGAATCTGGAGATGTTCTTTTAGTTGAAAGAGAGTGTGAAGCAGGTTTAGAAAAATTTTATAGGGTTGTTTCTTAAAATGGAAAATAAAGCATTAAGTATTACAGATAGAAAGATGGTCTTGGATAAGGATCATGTTATTATCAAAAGTTTTTTAAAGAATTCTTCTCTTGTAGAGTCCAATCTAGCTTCGTTTAATGATTTCTTAGAAGGCAAAATGCAAGAAATTGTGAATGATTTGAATTCTATGGTTTCTAGTGAGGAATTTGAGATTAAACTTGGAAAAATTAGCTTTGGAAAGCCGAGTCTTATTGAAGCAGATGGTTCTTTAAAGTATATCACTCCTGCAGAGGCTAGATTGAGAAATCTTACCTACTCCGCCCCAATAGATATAGAAATAACTGTTAAATATGGTGGTCAAGTGGAATCTGCAGAAGTTAGATTGGGTAAAATTCCTGTTCTTGTTAAGAGTAAGGCTTGTAATCTTTATGGTTTATCCAAGGAAGAACTTGTTCAAAAATATGAAGACCCTTCTGATTCTGGAGGATACTTTCTTATAAATGGTAATGAGAGAGTTATAGTTATGGGGGAAGATTTGGCTTCAAATCAACCGTTTATAGAGAATTCCAAAACAAAAGGATTTATGTTAAGATTATTTTCACAGAGGGGAGCTTACAAAATTCCTGTTTCTATTCTTGAAAACAAGGAAGGAATTTTAGAAGTTTCTTTTTCTAGGTTTAGAAAAATTCCACTGATAGTTTTACTTAAATCACTAGGAATGGTCTCTGAACAAGAAATTTCTGAAATGATTGGTCAAGAAAATGATGGTATGATTGTTAATCTTTCAGAGTTCGCAAATATTGGATCGGTCGAAGATGCAATGTTAAAACTTGCAGAATTGAGTTCATTACAAGGAACTAAGAAAGAAATTCTTGATAGGGTTAAACAGAGGATTGATTCTTATCTTCTACCCCATGTAGGTTTAGATAAGTCCCATAGGATTGAAAAAGCTAGAACTCTTTGTAAATTAGTAAAACAATTTTATATTGCTAAGGCTCATCCTGGAGAACATATGACTGATAAAGATCATTATGCTAATAAGAGAGTCAGATTATCTGGAGATTTATTGGCGGATTTGTTTAGAGTGAATCTTAATATTCTTATTAGAGAAATACAGCATTCTTTGCAAAAAACTGTCAAACGAAGAAAATTTTATTCTATTAAAGCGATTGCAAAATCCACCCTTTTTTCCCACAGAGTCGAATCTGCTATTGCAACTGGTTCTTGGATTGGAGAGAGAACGGGTGTTACTCAAAATATGAAGAAAGACAATAGTTTTGCTATGGTTTCTCAACTGCAAAAGGTGGTTTCTTCTTTAGCTGGAGAGCAAGAAAACTTTGCTGCTAGAACAGTTCATCCAACACATTATGGAAGATTTTGTCCTATTGAAACTCCTGAAGGAACAGATATTGGTCTGAGAAAAAATCTTGCTATGCTTGCAAAAGTTTCTACAAGAAGCAAAATGCCTGAAGATAAGATGATTACACTTTTCTCTCAAATTGGTTTAAAGAAAGGTGCTAAAGAGGGAATTGATGTTTTTTTCAATGGAAGATTTATTGGAGTCGTAGATTCTCCTCAAGATTTTTTTAGAGCTGTTCGAGAAAAAAGAAGAAACCAGGAATTGCCTCAAGAATTGGGAATAAGATTTAATTCTGATTTGGGGAATATATTCATTTCTACAGAGATTGGAAGAGTTTTAAGACCTCTTATTGTGGTTGATGAAGGGCTTCCAAGAATTAATTCAGAACATATTGAATTAATTAAAAGTGGTGTAATGAATTGGTCAGATTTAGTATCTAAGGGGATGGTAGAATACATAGATGCTTCAGAAGAAGATGGTTCTCTTGTTGCTCTTTATCCAAACGAAGTTACTAAAGAACATGATTATCTTGAGATTGATCAAATTGCTTGTTTAGGTATAATCACTTCGATTGTTCCTTATGCAAATCATGACCAAGCTCCTCGTTTATTGAGGGGAAGTAAAACTCAAACTCAATCTTTGGGTATTTATGCGGCTAGCTTTCCATTAAGAATTGATACAAACGTTTCTGTTTTAAATTATCCTCAGAAACCTCTTGCAAGAAGTTTTATCTACGATGAATTAGAAGTTTATCCTGCTGGACAGAATGTTGTTGTTGCTGTATTACCCTTCGAAGGTTATAATGTCGAAGATGCTGTTGTTTTAAATAAGGCCTCTGTTGATAGGGGGTTTGGTAGAAGCACATATTTCAAGCCTTACTCCTCTGTTGAGCTTAATTATGCTGGAAGATTAAAGGACGAAATCTGTGTTCCTGAAAAAGATGTCTCAGGTTATAGGACTGAAGAATCTTATCGTTATCTTGAGGATGATGGAATAATCTATCCAGAGGCAGGTGTTTCTGAAGGGGATGCAATTATTGGGAAAGTTAGTCCTCCTAAATTTTTGTCAGATATGAGAGAAATTTCTATCCAATCCAAGAAAGAAAATAGTACTGTTGTTAAGCAAGAAGAAAGTGGGACTGTTGATGGCATATTTATTACTCAAGATGAAGAGGGGAACAAGATTGTTCAGGCGAGATTGAGAGATTTGAGGAGGCCAGAAATGGGGGATAAATTTGCTACACCTCATGGTCAGAAAGGGGTTGTTGGAATGCTTGCAGAAGAAGCAGATATTCCTTTTACGGTTAATGGGATAAAACCTGATTTGATATTTAATCCTCACGGTATTCCTTCTCGTATGACTGCAGGTTATCTTTTGGAAATTATGGCTAGTAAGGTTGCTGCAATCTCTGGTCATGTGTCTGATGCCTCAGCTTTCTCCGGTCAAGAATTAGGAACATTGGAAGAGAGTTTAGAAAGATTAGGATTCAGATATGATGGAAAAGAGATAATGTATCATGGTGTTACAGGCCAAAGGCTTGCTGTAAAGATTTTTGTTGGGAATATGTATTATCTAAAACTAGGAAGAATGGTAAAGAATCTTCTTCATGCAAGAGCTTCGGGCAAAATCGCTCTTTTAACAAGACAACCAATTGAGGGAAGATCTCGTGGTGGAGGTTTAAGACTTGGGGAGATGGAGCAGCAAGCATTGGTGGCGCATGGTGCATCATTATTACTAAAAGAAAGATATGACTCTGATAAAGTTGTTGTTCATATCTGTGAAAGATGTGGTTCTTTAGCACTTGACGATCAAATAAGAAAGAAAATCTCTTGTCCTGTTTGTCAATCAAGACATGTTGAACCTGTTGAGGTTTCATATGCTTTCAAGTTGCTTCTTGAAGAGCTTCAAGGTATGCATATTTCAACTAAATTTAAATTAAAGAATAAATACGAGTAGATTTAAAAGCAATTAAAATTCAATAAGAAAATGGAAAAACCAATAAAAAAACAGATTGAAGGATTAAGCTTTAGTTTGTATGGCCCAGAGACCATAAAGAAAATTGCAGTTGCGAAGATTGTAACTCCTGAACTCTATGATATCGACGGGTATCCTGTTGATGGTGGTTTAATGGATTTAAAACTTGGAGCAATAGACCCGGGGGTTAGATGTAGAACTTGTGGCGGAAGACTTAAAGAATGTTTGGGGCATCCAGGTATGATTGAGTTGGCTAGACCAATTATTCATATAAAATATTTAAGTATTATTGAATCTGTTCTAAGAGGTTGCTGTGAAGCTTGTGGTAAGGTTTTATTGACCGAAGAACAAGCTAAAGATTCTTTAAAGGTTCGTGTTAAAAAAGCAAAGGATGCTAAGAAATGTCCCCATTGTGGATTTGTTCAGGAAAAACCAAAGTTGGAAAAACCATCTTCTTTTTATATTGGAAAGAGAAGAATCATGCCTACAGAGATTAGAGAGAGACTTGTAAAAGTGGATGATTCAGATTTGAAAGTTCTAGGAATAAATGCTGAAAGTTTAAGGCCTGAATGGGCTGTTCTTACTTATTTACTTGTTCCTCCAGTAACTGTTAGACCTTCAATTACTCTTGAAAGTGGAGAAAGAAGTGAAGATGATTTGACACATAAATTGTCAGATATTATCCGATCTAATCAAAGACTTTGGGAAAACTTAAATGCTGGTGCTCCGGAGGTTATTGTTGAGGATTTATGGGACTTACTTCAGTATCACATCACAACTTTCTTTGATAACTCCATCGCTAAAATTCCTCCTGCGAGACATAGAAGCGGGCAACCTCTTAAGACTATAAATGAAAGAATTAAGGGAAAAGAGGGAAGAATCAGAAAGAATTTGGCAGGTAAGAGGGTTAATTTTTCTGCGAGAACTGTTGTTTCACCAGATCCAAATATCAAGATTAATGAAATAGGTGTTCCTTTCGAAGTTGCTAAAATAATTACTGTTGCTGAAAGAGTTACTCAGTTTAATATAGAGAGATTAAAAAAACTGATTCTTTCTGAATCTTACCCTCAAGCGAATTACATTGTTAGGCCTGATGGTAAAAAGAAAAGAGTTTCTCCTGATTTGAAAGAAGACTTGGCCACTGAAATAGAAATTGGTTATTCGGTGGATAGGCAACTTGTTGATGGAGACGTTGTTTTGTTCAATAGACATCCTTCTCTACATAGGTCTTCCTTGATGGCGCATTTTGTTAGAGTTTTGCCTGGAAAAACATTTAGATTGCACCCCGCGGTATGTTTCCCATACAATGCAGATTTTGATGGGGATGAAATGAATATTCATGGTCCTCAAACTGAGGAAGCTAGGGCGGAAGCTAGCGCTCTTTTAGATGTTGAACAATCATTAATGTCTCCCAAGAATAATACAAATCTTATAGGATGTGATGATGACTCTGTTACTGGTAGTTATCTTCTTGCTAGAAGTGAGTTAGATAAGTCTGAATCTGCTCAGTTACTTTTTGGTTCTAGAGCAGGAGATAAATTTAATTTGAAAAATAAAAATTCTGGTGAGGACTTAATGAAATCTCTTGTTCCTTCAAATGTTAAATTTAAATCTGATTTGTCTAACTCAAGAAATCTTACTTCTGAAGAAGGAGAGTTTGTTAGGGAGTTGGATAGTCAACTCAGTAGAAAAGAAACTGTGGAAGTTTTAGAAAAATTCTTTAGGGTAGGTGTTTCATTCTTGTCTAGAAATGGATTTACAATTTCTCTTGCAGATATTAATGTTTCTGAGAATATAAGAAATGAAACTGCAAAGATACTTCAAAATGCTAACAAGAAAGTAGATGAAATAATTGCTTCATTTTATGCAGGAAGTTTGGAAATCTTGCCGGGTAAGACTGCTGAGGAAACCCGAGAAATAAAGATTCTGCAAGTTCTTAATTCTGTTAGAACAGATGTGGGTAAATATGTAAAGGATCACTTTCCAAAAGAGAATCTTGCTAATCAAATGATTAGTTCTGGTGCGAGAGGTAATATGTTGAATATTACTCAGATGTCTTGCCTCGTAGGTCAACAGGTTTTAAATGGTAAAAGAATTAATTTTGGTTATAGTGGAAGGTCCTTGAGTTTTTTCAAGAAAGGGGATTCTAGTCCTCGTTCGGCAGGATTTATAGAGAACTCCTTTATTAAAGGACTTCGACCTGATGAATTCTTCTTTGGTGCAATGACTGGGCGAGACGCAATGATGGATACTGCTTTGAGAACTCCTAAATCAGGTTATTTGTATAGAAGACTTGTTTCTGCATTGCAAGATTTGATTGTTGAGTATGACGGAACTGTTAGAGATTCTTCAGATAATATTGTTCAATTTCAGTTTGGTGGGGACGGCATGGATGTAGCTGCACTTCACAAGAATAAGAAAGTTTCTCCAGGGGAAGCAATTGGTATTTTAACGGCCCAATCTTTTGGTGAATCCTCTACACAGATGGTTTTGAATGTTTTCCATTCTGCGGGTGTTGCAGAAGTTCAGGTTACACAAGGTTTGCCAAGATTAATTGAAATTTTGGATGCTAGAAAATTACCTTCGACTCCATCTATGGAAGTTTATCTAGATAGCGAACACAATAATGAACAGGCTGCTAGAATCGTCGCGGAGAAATTAAAAGAAGTAAAATTAAAAGAAATTGTTTCGGAAATCGGAGTTGATTTCTCTTCCAAGAGTTTAGAGATCTCAATTGACTCCTCTTCTTTGAAAAGAGTTCATATGGGGTTAGAAAAAGTAGAAGAAGGCTTGGACGAAAAAGGATTTAAGGTAAAACGAAGAGGGGATGTTCTTGTTCTTTCTTTTCCAGAAGCAGATTTCAAGGAGTTGTTTAAGACGAAACAAAAGATAAAAGAAACAATTATTTCAGGTGTTAAAGGAATTACTCAGGTTTTGGTGGTTAAGAGAGACAGAGATTATGTTGTTTTAACTGCGGGTTCTAACTTGAAGGATGTTATGAATTTCAAAGGAGTTAATTCTAACAAAGTTTTTTCTAATAACATTCATGAAATTGCAGAGGTCCTTGGTATTGAGGCAGCAAGACAATCGATAGTTAATGAAATATCAAAAGTCCTGGTTTCTCAGGGATTAGATATTAACAGAAGGCATTTATCTTTGGTTGCAGATGCTATGACTTCTTCAGGGATTGTTAAGGGCGTTACAAGGGTAGGAATTATTTCAGATAAGAATTCTGTTTTGGCGAGAGCTTCTTTCGAAACTCCAGTTAAGCATTTTGTCGGAGCTACAAAAACAGGAAAAGAAGATAAACTTTCTTCGGTTATAGAGAATATTATTTTGAACCAACCCGTTCCTGTGGGTACTGGCTTACCAGGTTTATTGGTAAAGGTTACAGGTCCTTTAGTAAAGAAGGAGGATAAGAAATGAGCTTGAAAGAACTGAAAGAAGCAAATGAGAATGGAAAAGTTAAACTGGGAATTAAACAAGTCTTGAAAGCATTCAAGGATAAGAAGAAAAAATCTTCGAAGGTTTTTGTTGTTAAGGATGCAAGAAATGAAACTATCGAAATTCTTCAGAGCAAGGATATTAATTTTGAGTTTTTGAAGAATAAAGAAGAGGTAGCTAAGGAATTGGAACTTGATTTTGAGTCTGAGGTTTTTTTAGTTGAATAAGATGGCAAAAATTATAGATATGCAATTTATGAGGTATATTAATCTCTTTGAAAAAGTTTCGGGAGTTTCAACTACAGATTGTTTTAACTATAATAATACTTTGCATTTTGCGGTTCCCAAATCTAAATTTCAAAGAGCACTTGGAGCTAGGGGCTCTAATGTAAAGAAATTAAGTGAGATTCTTAGAAGAAAAATAAAGATAATTGAAATGCCTGCTACAAACTTGGGAATAAAGAAGTTTGTACTTGATTTAATTGACCCAATAGAGGTTAACAGCGTCGAGTTGAGAGACAATGAGTTATTTATTTCTGCTGCAATGCAGGGAAGAGCGATGTTGATTGGTCGAGATAGAATTCGAGAAAAGGAGTTGAAAGAGATATTAAATAAATCTTTTGGGATTCAAGGAGTAAAAATATGCCAATAGGAAAGTTTTTAAATGAATGTCAAGAGGAGATATTATGGGATTGATGAGTGGAAGAAAACTAAAGAATAGAAGAAGCAAGTTCAGATTGAATAATAAAGTTTACAAGAAGAAAAAGACAGGAATAACTTTAAAGTTCAATCCTCTTAAGGGCAGTTCTCAAGCTAAAGGAATTGTTATTTCTAAAATTCAAAAAGAAGCTAAGCAGCCAAATTCTGCTATGAGAAAGTGTTGTAGGGTTCAGCTGACTAAAACTGGTAAGGAAATTACTGCTTTTATTCCGGGTAATCTTGCGCAAAAATTTGTTGATGAGCATGATGAGGTTATGATTGAAAGAATTGGTGGAAAGATGGGAAAGACAAAAGGAGATTTGTCTGGAGTTAATTATCAAGTAATTAAAGTAAACGACCAACCACTTAGAAGATTGTGGAAGGGAAAGATTGAGAAGGGTAGAAGATAAAATGGAATTTAAAGCGTTTGGTTTATATGATTTGACAGAAGTCGGTGTAAAAGATCCTAGTCTGAAAAGGGTTATTAATTTAGATACTAAACTTGTTTTAAAGAGTCATGGGAGAATAAAGTATGATCCAGCAAAAACGAAAGTTAGTGTTATTGAGAGACTTGTAAATCTTATAGGGGTTCCAGGTTCAAGAGGTAAGAAACATAGAATTATTACTAATTGGAGCAGTGGGAAATATTCTAGAAATGTTAAGATTGTTTTAGATGCTTTTGAAATAATTGCAAAAAAAACTGGAGAAAATCCTGTGGCCGTTTTTGTTAGGGCTATTGAGAATGTAGCTCCGAGGGATGAGGTAACCTCTATTGAATATGGGGGGGCAAGATATCCTCAAGCAGTAGATATTTCTCCTAGGAGAAGATTGAATTTGGTTTTAAGGTTTTTTGTTAATGGTTCTTATGATAAGGCATTTAACAAGAAAATTACAATTACTGAAAGTTTAGCTAAGGAAATAATGCTTGCTGCAGAAAATTCTGCTGATAGTTATGCTCTTTCTAAGAAGAACGATATAGAAAAGCAAGCAGATAGTGCGAGATAATCTTATCTTTAAGAATTTTTAAAAGAATCAACTTTTTATTAGAAAATTGCCCATTTATTCGCTTCTTTTTGTTCTCTGTCCAGAACTGAACCTTTCTTGTTTATTCTGGGTCTGCCAGTTTCCTTGTCTTTTCTAAGAGTTATATCCAAATTTCTTAATAATGCAGTTATTCCTTTCTCAAATGAGAGAACTTCTGAACTTTTTCCTGCTTCTCCACTTTTTCCAGAAAAGACTACAATTGAATCTGCTAAATATGAAATTAAAAGTAAATCGTGGTCGACTACAAAAGCTATCTTTTCTTTTTCCATCATAAAATCCTTTATTGTTTTTGCTAATGAGATTCTTTCTTCTACGTCCAAATAAGCAGAGGGTTCGTCTATAAGATAAATATCTGCTTCTTTTGCTAAACATCTTGCGATAAATAGTCTTTGTAACTCCCCCCCAGACAGATTTTTTATTCTTTTTTGAGAGATATTCTCTAAATTAAATTCTGAGGAAAGTTTTTTACTAATTTTTTCTTTGAGGATTATATCTCTAACTATTTCTTCTGAGTCTGAGGGGAGGTATTGGGGTTTATAGGAGATGTTTAGGTTTAAGTCAAGTTTCTTTTTTTCGTTATTAATCTCTATTTCTTCTAATCCACAAAGGCACTTTACAAAGGTGGTTTTTCCAGTTCCGTTTTTTCCTAAAATTCCATAAACATGGTTCGAATGAATTTCTCCTTCATTAACTTCTAGTCTAAATCCTTCGGGAAATTGTTTTTTGAATGTTGGCCATTTAGTTACATTATATCCTGCTAGAGGAGGGTTTTTGGAAAAATTAAACGATAACTTTTTATTTCTTATTCTTAAATTTTCTTCTTTCAAAAAACCATCTAGATAAGAGTTTATTCCGCTTGCACTGCTCTTTAGTCCGGAAACTAATCCAAAACATCCTTGTTGTCCATAGAAGACATTTAGATATTCTGTTAGATAATCTAATATCAATAAATCATGTTCTACTACAATAACTGTTCTTCCTTTAGAAATTTCCTTTATAAAATCTGAAATCTTTAGTCTTTCTTCTATATCTAGGTAGGCAAGAGGTTCATCAAAAAAATAAATATCCGATTTCTTTAAACAGGTTGTAAGTATTGCTACTTTTTGTAATTCTCCTCCAGATAGTTTGTTTAAGAATTTATCTAAGAGATGTTCTATTCCAAGTTTTTTTGTTGTTTCTTTGATTGTTTTCTCGTCTGCTCTTTGGCCTAAAAGCTCTTTAACTTGGATATTTGTAGAAAGAAAACTTAAATTTTGTGGTTTGTATGCAACAGTTTTATTTTCTATTTCTTCAAAATATTTTATTAATTCATGTCCCTTGAAGAAAGATTTTATCTCTGAATTTGTTGCTTCTTTTTTACCAAGGTTTGGTTTTTCTTTTCCGCAGAGGAGTTTTACGGCTGTTGATTTTCCTATTCCGTTTCGACCAAGCAATCCCAACACAGAATTGTTCCTAGGGATAGGAAGACCATATAATGCGAAACCATTTTCTCCGAATCTGTGAACCAATGAATCTGCTTTCATTTCTGGGAGATTGATTATTTCAATTGCTCCGAAGGGACATCTCTTTGGACAGATTCCACAACCCACACATAGATCTTCGTCTATTCTGGCTTTATCTTCAATTAAGATACAATCTTCTCCTTTTTTATTAACTGGGCAACATTTTGCACATTCGTGACTGCAAACGAGGGGCTTACATTTTTCCTTATCAATTACAGCAATTCTCATGTTTTTAGAAGCAGTTGAGGAGTTTTAAACCTTTTCTTGGTGTTTTCCACATTCAGGACAAAATTTTTCATTTCCTTCTAGGGCATAACCGCACTCACATTTTAACTCTGGCTTTTTATCATCTATTATAGTACTATAACCTGATCTTCCAGAAAGAATCTTTCCGAGTATATCTTTTATTTTGTCTTTTTCTTCACCCTCTTTTTGGTATTTTCTTAGGTCTATTCCATCCATTTTTTTTAAAGCAAAAGCTCTTTTTTAAGATTAACTATTTTTTTGACTTCTTTTAAAATAGAAAAGATTAAAAAGTGTTTAATCTTAAATTATTTATGGCTAAAACGAATTTGAATGCCCTTGCAGTCAAGATTGTCTTAGTCACAACTCTAAAGATTCTAAACTAATTGTTTAGTCTTTAGATTATTTCTGATATTTTGGGTGTAGTCTATAGACAGCTGTTATTGAATCTTTGGCAACTAAATCAAGATAGGAGGACAAAATGGACAAATACGGAAACGAACCAACAATACACTATTTGTGTGAGGGAAGAGATATAGAGATAACTCTGGACCAAGATTTAGAACATTACAGAAGACCTCCTCAAGGCACAAGTGAGATGGAAAAGAGTGCTATTCGAGGTTCTAGTGATATTTCTAAAGGTTTAGAGGTCAAGGTTTAGGATTCACAAATATAAACTTATTTTTTTATTAACTTTTTTATTAGCTCTTTTGTTTTAGAGTCAATTTCTAGAGAATTCTCAAGTTCTTCTAGTGTAAGAATCCCCTGTCTTAAAAGTCTATTTATCTTTGATTTTGGAAGGGGGAGGATTGTAATAGGATAAATTTTGTTTTTTTCTATGATTTGTTCTAGACTATAGTTATAAGGGTATCTCCATCCAATGAGTTCTATTCCAACTCCCCTTGAGTATTCTATAACTTGGGTGGAAAATTTAGTGTTTGTTACAAGTATTGCTTTGTCGAATGATTTTCTTAAATCTAGGAATCTTGCATAAACATATAGTGCAGTTTGAATTGAAATTCCAAGCTCGGGTTTGCTGAAATGTTTGCACTCTACCATTATCTTTTGATTATTTTTACATATGATTATATCTATCTCATGTTCGGTGTATTTTCCCCTTAGGATTTGATTTATCTGAGTTTTATATCCTAATTTTCTAAAAACTCTTTCCATAAACTTTTCAAATAAGAATCCTCCTCCCAGGCTCATATTTATTATTCCCTGTTTGAGGTTGTATTTCGTTCCTACAAGAAGTTCTAATTTTTTTAGTTCATTGAAAACAAACCTGAATATCTCTCTGGTTTCTATTTTGTCATAAAGTTTTTTATTCAATCTACTTAGAATAATTTCTATTGTTTTCTCGTCTGCTTGTGAGTTCTTGAGGGATCTAATTATCTTATTCTTATCATACAGCTCAACTTCACCATTCTTTTTTGTTACTCTAATCATATTCTTTTTAAGATTCCATAATATAAAAACTTTCCTAAACCATCAAATATAAAAAGAGAGGGAATTTCTTTTGTGGATGGCAGAAGATATTCTTCTTAAAAGGGGGGAGGGGAGTTTGTATCTCAAAAGGATTAGTTCGAAGAGTGAGATAAATCTTTCTGATTCTTGTGATGGTTATTTGGTTAGGGCAAGCGAGAGCGAATGTAGGAAGATTATTTCTTCTTTGAATGCAGTGAATTTTCCAGGGAAAATTGCAATTTATGCGGAAGATGAACAACTAAATAGGAGACTTATTGAGACATTGAACTTTGATTATCTTGTTTCTCCAGAGATTAATCCTGGAAAAGATTCCTTAAAACAGCGAAGCGCTGGTTTAAATCATGTTCTTGCTAGAGAAGCAAAAAAGAAGAATATCTCAATTCTTATTTCAGTGGAGGATTTATTAAAAAGGGATAAAAAAGAACAGGCGATTCTTGTTAGTAGAATAATTCAAAATATAAAGGTTTGTAGGAAAGTAGGATGTAGAATTCAGATTGCTAGTCTTTCTTCTGAAAGAAATCTTTCTAAAAAAGAGAGATCTTTTCTTGGAACATCATGGGGCATGTCTTCCCAACAGGTTTCTTTAGCTTGTGTGTTTTGAAAAGGTTTAAATATCCTTTATTTCTTTAATTAATTATGGCAGAGAAAGATAATGTATTCAAACAAGCTCTAAAACATAAAGGTTTCTTTAATTATACTGAGCTTTATAATTTTTGTTTTAATTGGTTTAAAGAGAATAGGTATAAACTCTTTGAGGATGCCTATACAGAAAAGTTGAGTTCTTTTGGGAAGGAGATCGTTATTAAATGGACTGCTAAGAAAAAAGTTTCGGATTATTTTAAAGAAGAGATAAAAATTGATTGGCATATTTTAGGTTTAAACGATGCAGAAATTATGGTGGGAGAGAAGAAAGAGAAGACTAACAAAGGAGAGGTTGGAATGAAAATTGCTGCTGATTTGGTTCGAGATTATGAAGAAAACTGGGATAAAACTCCTTTCTATAAATTTCTTAGAGGTATTTATGATAAGTATATTATTCGAAACACCAAGGATTTATATGAAGATAGACTAACAGATGCTACTAGTGATTTTTATAATGATGTTAAATCTTTTTTGAATTTAGAGGGTAAATCCTAGTTTTTCTTTTCCCAATCCTCAATTGCTTTTCTTAAACAATCTGCTGCTAAATTTGAACAATGCATTTTTATAGGAGGTAAACCTTTAAGTGCGAAAGCAACATCTTGGTTGGATATCCTTTTTGCTTCTTCAATTGTTTTTCCTTTTGCGAGTTCTGTGATCATACTCGAAGTGGATATTGCAGCAGCACATCCCATTGTTTGAAATTTGATATTCTGAATTATTTCTTGACCTTTTTTGTTCTTTTTTATCTTAAGATAAATTTTCATTACATCTCCACAGACCGGATTTCCAAGTGTTCCAATTGCATCTGCGTTCTTTACTTCTCCTAAATTTTTTGGTTTGGTGAAGTGTTTCATTACTTCCCTTGAATATTTTGTATCCATTTCTTATTTATTCAGTTTTTTTAATAATTTAGAGATATCTTTGCCATGTGCTTTAGCTCCTTGCTCTATTGTTTCCATCATAGCCATTGGGCAACATCCACAGAACATTTCCTCTTCGGCAAGTACTTTCGCTGCTTTTGGATTCATTGAAATAGCTTCACCGAAAGTTGTTTTGGGCAAGATTTCTTTTTTTGTTTTTTCCTTTTGCATTTAGCCTCCAGTTGAATTTAATTTAAATGGACTCATTTTCTGAAGTTTCTCTACAGATTCTCTTAGATTTCTTAGAAAATATTTTATCTCTGTTTTATTTAAATCTTCGAATGTGATTCTAATGCTTCCATTGATATGCATTTCATCAACTCCAATAGCTTTTAGAACATGGCTTTCTGTAAGTTTATTGGAACTACATGCAGAACCTGTGGAAACAAATATCTTTTTGTTTGATAAGAGCATCATTAAGCTTTCCCCCTCGATTCCATAAAAAGAGAAGTTTAAGTTTGTTGGAATTCTCTTTTTCAGTGAACCATTAATAATTGTTCCAGGTATTTTCATAATTTCTTTTAATAAATACTCTTGGATCTTTTTTATTTTGGAGAACTCTTTTTTTATCTGAATTGCTTTAGCTAATGAGATTATTCCTATTGTATTTTCTGTTCCACTTCTAATTCCTCTTTCTTGATTTCCTCCGTTTATCAGGGGTTCTACTTTTATTCCTTTTTTGATATAAACAAAACCGATTCCCTTTAGAGCATTTATCTTGTGCCCAGAGAAAGATGCAAAATCGAGGTCTATCTCTCTAAGGTCTATTTTTATTTTTTTTAGGGATTGAACCATATCTGAGTGAAAATAAACTTTCTTTTTTTTACATATTTCTGTAATTTCTTTAATAGGTTGTATTGTTCCTATTTCGTTATTTACATGCATAATAGAGACTAGTAATGTGTTTTCTTTTATCTTTTTTTCTAGATCAGACAAAGAGATAATTCCATCCGGATTCACTTTTATTTTTTCTATTTCATATCCTTCTCTTTTTAGGTAATTACAACTCTCTACAACTGAGGGATGTTCTATTTCTGAGATTAAAATATGTTTTTTCTTCTTATCTATCTTAGCAATTCCTTTAATAATCATGTTATTTCCCTCGGTTCCTCCAGAAGTAAAGACAATTTCTTCGGGACTACAGTTTAAAAAATTCGAAATTGTCTTTCTAGACCTTTCTATTCTTTCTTTTATTTTTTCTCCAAGTAGATGTTTAGAGGACGGATTTCCATATTCTGAAAATGTCTTTATAATCTCTTTTTCTACTTCTTTAGAAATTGGTGTTGTCGAAGCATTATCTAAAAATATCTCTTTCATCTTAATAAGTTGGTTTACATTTACAATAATTTAATATTTCTTTATTATACTTTTTGCAAACATTACATGCACATTTTGTTTCTTTCATTCTTCTAAGAATGTTCTGAATTTCTATTAGTGAATTAGATCTTTTTTCAAAAATTCTCTTAGCAGAGAGTTTTATCTCTTTTTCGATGTCCTTAGATATCTTGATTTTATTACCTCTCTTGTCCTTCAAATATTGGGAAACTGCTGCTTTTGTAATGCCTAACGAGTCTCCAGTTTTTTCATAACTCCATTTGTGACTTTCTACAAGTTCTTTTGCTAGTTCTTTTCTTATCTTAGGTATTATATACCAAACTTCAATTTCCTGGGGGAGCCTATACATCTTAATCATAGTAAACAATAGTTTACTTTATTTATAAATCTTTCCCCTAGTTAATAATCTCCCCTATTTTAGAATTTTATCTAGTTCTTCCATTAATTCCTTTCCATTAATTTTTCCCTTTAACTTTCCCATTATTAATCCCATATATGCATTTTTGTTTAATCCGGGTTTTTCTTTCATCATCTCTGTTATTTCCTTTTCTAAATCCACAATTTCTTTTTCTATTGCTTTCTCAAAAGGTCTTCCTTCAACTAATTTCTGCAATACAATCTTAACATCATTCTCGGAAATTCTTTTTCCAACCTCTGATAAGACGCTATCCAATATTTCTAGAGTCAGAACTTTTCTTATTTTTTCAACGGATTTCTTTTCTTTGGATGCAATCTCTTTTGGAAACAAAACCAAGCATTTCGCAATTAGGGCAGGATTATTTATTGCCTTTGTAAGATATTTATATTCTTCAAGTTTACCTTCTGATAAAATGAGTTTTATCATTTCTTCATTTAATCCATATTGCTCTAGGAAAGCTCTTTTTTCAGAAGACAGTGTTGGAAGTTCTTTTTTTGCTTCTTTAATTATTTCTTTTGTTATTTTCAAAAGCTGACAGTCTGTTTCAGGATACATTCTTGCACTCCCCGGCATGGGTCGAATAAATGTGGTTGTTCCATCGGGATTTGCTTTTCTTACTTCTTTTTTAGAGGTCTTGTTCTTTAAACATTCTTGTTGTCTTTCTATTTCTTTTATGACTGTTAGATTCATTACGGAGGGGTCTTGGAATCCCTTGATTTCTACTCTTTCGCTCCCCTTAATTGAGATATTAACATCCTGCCTTATTGTTCCAATTCCTCTTTTTACTTTGCAGGCCCTCAATATTTCACCTATTTTCATGGCAGTTTCTTTTATCTGTTCAGGGGTATGCATATGTGGGCCGGTTGCAATTTCTACTAGAGGAATTCCGAGCCTGTCTAGTTTATATGTCTTGGAATTCTTTAATTCAGAATATTCTTCAATTGAATTGGAAGGTCTTGCAGAATCTTCTTCCAAAAAGATGTAGTCTACTCCTACCTTTCCAAAAGAAGTTTCAACGAAACCGTCGTAAGCAAAAAGAACGGTTCTTTGAAATCCAGATGTATTGGAGCCATTAACAACGGTCTTTCTCATTATCTGTGCTACAGGAAAAATCTTACAGTTGAGTAGTACTGCTATTTGGACTGCAATTTTTAATGCCTCTTTATTAATTTCGTGAGGAGGTTCCTCATCTAGTTCTACCAAACAATTAGTATCGAATACTTCATAAATAAAGGTTTTATTCAATTCTTTTTCAAATTTTGCGGCTATGTCTAATTCTCCACTTTCTCCCACTACTGGATTGATTTTTCTTTTTAATTTAATCAAGGGTTCTTCTTTTCTAAGAATAGAGGGGCAAGAACAAAAGAGTTTATGGGTGTCCAATTGTTGGTGAATTTCCAAACCGGCCTTTAAACCAACTTTTTCATAATCTATTTCTTCCATGATATTTAAATCAAGTAGGGCTTAATAAATGTTTTTAAAATGTTTTATCTTGTTTTAAGAAATTCCTCTAATAGTTCAACTATTTTATTCTTGAACTTTGGAAGATAATTTATAGCTCCTGCATTTTTATGTCCTCCGCCATCGACAAATGCATTTGGGACTTTCCCATTAAGAAATTTTAAGAACTCATGAACTGAGAAATTGGCATGATCTGTTGCTCTAAATGTCATTGCAGTGTTCATTACGCCTACAGAAACAAGTCTTTCTTTTCCTTCTTTTTTCAGAGAGTCGTGTACTAGTCCTACGCTTCTTCCGGGTTTGGGAAAAAATCCGAATCCAGGAAATGTTTCTTCAATCATAATCTTTTGCAAGGTTATTCCGTTTATCTCCTCAATTAAAGCATTTTCTTTAGCTATAGCTAATCCTTTTTCATCTAACCTTTTAATATAAGGGGCCATAAGCTCTACCAGTTTTGATTGCTGTTTTCTTGGTTCTCCAAAGACAACTTCAAAATATTCCCTTGCTTCTAAGAATCTTATTCTTGTAGAAACATAATCAATTACCAATGACAAATCTTTTAAGAGTTCTTTTGAATATCCTTCTTGTTCAGCAATTACTAGATATTTTTCTATTATCCCTGAGTTTCCTAAATCGATTCTATCTGCTAATCCCGCTAGTGCGGGAATTTGTACAATATTTTTAACCTCCGGATTAACAAAACGAGCTAATTCTGTACAAAGCATTCCTGCGGAAATGGACTCTCCGCTTTCTCCAACCAAGAAAGGATTTATATGAACTAAAACTTCGTTCGAGATTACATCTTTATCAAATTTATGATGGTCCACTACAATAAAATCTGCGCCATGAACTTTCCCCTGCAAGATCCCCATTAAATCTTCTTGGGTTGAACCATTATCAACAATTATGATAAGAGGCATTTTATTTGAGAACTTGGCAACATTTCTTAAGCTTAGGGATGTATCTTTTATAGAGTCTTCAATTTCATAGTAAGGTGCTGCACAGGGAGCTCTTGTGAAATATTCCCATGCTGCTTTTGGGTTTGTGGGGTTTTGTTTTTCTATTAGCGAAATAATTGCTCGTTCTAGTGCGAATCCTGCGGAGTAACCATCGGTATCATTATGATGTCTTACAATTATTGGTCTTGCTTGTAAAATTGCAAGCCTTATTTCTGTTGCAGCTGAAACAAAATCTTTTTTTAGTTTTTCTAAAATTGAATCCTCTATTAAGAAATTTATTTTTTCTACCTTTGCTTGTTTTCTTAATCTTTCATTAATATCTTCTTCAAGTTTTGTTTTAGCTTCGCCTTCCTTTTTATTTAACGAAATAATATCTCCTTCTATTGTTCCATTAAACTCTTCAATTTTTACAACAACTCTTATGTAATCTTGTTCAATTAGCTCTGGAAATGCTCTTTCTCCGGCACTTATAAATGCTTTTAGAGCAATTCTTCCTGTTCCATCAAATACTTCGAATATTGTTGGTCCTGCAGTTTGGATTATTCTTTCTATAACCCCGTTTAGAACTAGTCGATATCCTATATTCTTTCTGCTTATAGTATTAATAAGCTTCTCTTCCACAGAAGAAATTGGCCTATTTTCCTTAATAAATTTCTTATTATTCATAATTTTTATTCAACTAAAAAAATCTACTTTTTTAATGTTATATATCTCTTGTAGTTAGGAATAGTTTTTAAATCTTTGCATGAGGGCTTTTGAACAAGGGTTTATTGTTAGAAAAGAATTTCTGAAAGAAAAACTAATTTGTGTTAGTTCCCCCCTTTCCTCGAAACAAGCCCTAAATTTTGGAGAATTTTCTGGGTGCGAGTTTCAGAGATGAAAAGGTCAAGCGACA